>CAIXBE010000314.1 GCA_903917595.1 uncultured Rhodobacterales bacterium | reverse complement strand
GTGGCGCTCTGGCAGACCATGGTCGGCGGCGAATCGGTGATCGCGCATATCGGTCAGGATACCCCGGCGCGCGCGGCGCGGATCGAATAGCGTGGCCCGCCAACCCGACGACGCCCCTCGCGACCTGCTGCTGCTAAAGCTGTTGCCTAACCTGGTGTCGATACTGGCCCTGTGCGCCGGTTTGACCGCGCTGCGCTTTGCCGTGGCGGGAAATTTCACCGTTGCGGTCTGGCTGGTTGGTGCTGCTGCGGCGCTGGACGGGCTGGACGGGCGGCTGGCGCGGATGCTGAAATCGGAAAGCGCCATCGGGGCCGAACTCGACAGCCTTTGCGATTTCGTGAACTTCGGCGTAACCCCGGCGCTGATCCTGTATCTGTGGGACCTGCAGTCGGAGTCCGATCTGGGCTGGATCGCGGTACTGGTCTATGCGGTTTGCTGCATGTTGCGGCTGGCGCGGTTCAATGTCGGCTCGCGCCTGGTGGGTGAGGCGGCCGAGAAGACCTCGTTCATCGGCGTGCCCTCACCTGCCGGGGCGCTTTTGGTGCTGGTGCCGTTGTATGCGGCTTTTGCGACCGACCATGCCGTGCATGCGCCGCCGCTGTTGGTTGCGGCGTGGATGGTGGGCATCGGCGCGCTGATGATCAGCCGGGTGCGGACCCCGTCCCTCAAGCGGATCAAGATTGCCACCGACCACGCGCGCTATGTGCTGGTCGGGCTGGTTGCCGGCGCGGCCGCGCTGGTGACCTATCCTTGGGTGACGCTGCTGGTGCTGTGCCTTGCCTATCTGGCGGGCGTGCTATTTCTGTTTTTGCAAAGCCTGCGGCGGGTTGAATGACGCGGGTTGAATGAGTGGGGCCGATCTGCCCTAATGCCGCGGTAAAGTAGTTTGGGGGGATCAGGATGAAACCGGTCAGATGGGGCGTGCTTGGAGCCGCCAATTTCGCACTGCATCACATGGCACCGGCCATTCATGCGGCCGCTGGGGCCGAACTGGCCGCCCTTGCGACCTCCAGCCCGGAAAAGGCCGACGGATTCCGCGCCTTTTGTCCGGGGCTTGCCGTGCATGACAGCTATGAGGCGCTCTTGGCCGATTCGACCATCGACGCGGTCTACATTCCCTTGCCCAACCACATGCATGTCGAATGGACGCTGAAGACGCTGGCGGCCGGCAAGCATGTTTTGACCGAAAAGCCGATCGCGATGAAAGCGCGCGAGATTGACCAGATCATCGCCGCCCGTGACCGGACGAAACTGCTGGCCGCCGAGGCCTATATGATCGTGCATCACCCGCAATGGCAGCGGGCAAAGGAATGGCTGGCGGCGGGCGAGATCGGCACGCTGGTGCATGCCGATGTGGCGTTCAGTTTCAACCTGACCGAGACCGGGAACATCCGCAACAAGCCCGAAACCGGCGGCGGTTCGCTGCGCGATATCGGGGTCTATACCTTCGGGTCGACCCGTTTCGTGACCGGGGCCGAGCCGGTCGATCTGTCCGCCCGCATTCACCGTGAAAACGGCGTCGATGTGTTTGCGCAGGTCGCGGGCGTGATGGAGGGGCCGGGCGGGCGTTTCACCTATGGTTCGATGACCTCGATGCGGATGTACAACCGGCAGGTCGCGACCTTTCAGGGCACCAAGGGCATGATCCGGCTGGAGGGCGGGCCGTTCAATGCCAATGTCAACGATCTGGCCGAGATCGAGTTGCACCAGAACGGCAACCGCGTCACCGTCGAACGCTTTCCGACCGCGAACCAGTACAAGCTGCAGGTCGAGGCGTTCTGTCGCACCGTCCGCGAAGGTGCGCCCTATGCCGCCCCGCTGGAATTCGTGCGCGGCACGCAGGCGATGATGGACCGCGTCTATGAGGTTGCGGTCGACATCTGACGGTTTGGTGTGGTGGGCGGGGTTGCAGCCGCCCCCCTCGGCACCCTAGATGGGACAGTGCTTTGTCCCAAGGATGCTTCCGATGACCCTTCCCCTGCCCAGCCCGCTTCTTGATGCCAATGCGACGGCCGCCGCTGGCGGCTTCGGGGACCTTCCCGATTGGGACCTGACCGACCTTTACCCTTCGGCGGACGCCCCGGAATACGCCCGCGACATGGCCGAGCTTGACCGCGCCTGTGCCGCCTTTGGCAAGACCTATGAGGGCAAGCTTGCCGATCTTGATGCCAGCGGCCTGCTGGCTTGTGTGCAGGAATATGAGCGTATCGACATCATCGCCGGGCGGCTGATGTCCTTTGCGGGCCTGCGCTATTACCAAAACACCATCGACCCCGAGCGGGCCCAGTTCATGGGCAACGCGCAAGACAAGGTTACGGATGCAACGACTCCGCTGGTGTTTTTCAGCCTTGAATTCAATCGGCTGGACGATGACCACCTTGCACGCTTGCTGGGCGAGAATGCAGCGCTTGCCCGCTACAAGCCCGTCTTCGACCGGATGCGCGCGATGCGGCCGCACCAGTTGTCGGACGAGTTGGAAAAGTTCCTGCATGACGAAAGCGTGGTCGGCGCATCGGCCTGGAACAAGCTGTTCGACGAGACGATGGCCGGCCTCATGTTCCCGGTCGCGGGCGAGAACGAAGAGCTAAGCCTTGAGGCGACGCTGAACCTTTTGACCGACGCCAACCGATCGCGGCGCGAGGCGGCGGCGCGGGCGCTGGCCGAGGTGTTCGACAAGCATGTCAAGCTGTTCGCCCGGGTTCACAACACGCTGGCCAAGGAAAAGGAAATCCATGACCGCTGGCGCAAGATGCCGACGCCGCAGCATGGCCGCCACCTGTCGAACCATGTCGAACCCGAGGTGGTCGAGGCGTTGAGGAATGCCGTGGTTGCCGCCTATCCGAAGCTTTCCCACCGCTATTACCGGCTGAAGGCGAAATGGATGGGGCTGGACAAGTTGCAGGTCTGGGACCGCAACGCCCCCCTGCCGACCGAGACTCCGCGCATCGTTGACTGGGCCGAGGCTCGGGCGACGGTGACCGAGGCTTACGGCGCCTTTGACCCGCGTTTGGCCGATCTTGCAGCACCTTTCTTCGACAAGGGCTGGATCGACGCGGGTGTGAAGCCCGGCAAGGCCCCCGGCGCTTTCGCGCACCCGACAGTGACCACCGTGCACCCCTATGTGATGCTGAACTACCTTGGCAAGCCGCGCGACGTGATGACGCTGGCGCATGAGCTGGGCCACGGCGTCCATCAGGTGCTGGCGGCGGGGCAGGGCGAGCTTTTGGCCTCAACCCCCCTGACGCTTGCCGAAACCGCATCCGTCTTTGGCGAGATGCTGACCTTCCGCAAGCTTCTGGACGGTGCGAAGACGCCTGCCGAGAGGAAGACCCTGTTGGCCGGCAAGGTCGAAGACATGATCAACACCGTCGTCCGCCAGATCGCCTTTTACGACTTCGAATGCAAACTGCACGCCGCGCGGGCCGAGGGAGAACTGACCCCCGAGGACATCAACGCCCTGTGGATGTCGATCCAAGCCCAATCGCTGGGCGACGCGTTCGAGTTCATGGACGGATATGAGACCTTCTGGGCCTATATCCCGCACTTCGTCCACTCGCCGTTTTATGTCTATGCCTATGCCTTTGGCGACGGGTTGGTGAACGCGCTTTACGCGGCCTATGCGGGCGGCTTGCCGGGGTTCGAGGAGAAATATTTCGACATGCTGAAGGCAGGTGGGTCAAAGCACCACAAGGACCTTTTGGCCCCGTTCGGCCTGGACCTGTCGGACCCGGCCTTCTGGGACAAGGGCCTGTCGATGATCGCGGGCTTTATCGACGAGCTGGAGGCGATGGAGGGGTGATAGCGGACCCCCTGAATATTGAGGGCAAGACCTGGTGCATCTTCGGTGACCATTACCCGGCCTGCCGGGGTGGCGGCGTCGCCAATTGGGTCAGCGTGCTTATGGAACGGGAGGGCTGGTTCGCTACGGGCCTCTCCAGGTTCACTTTGACCTTCGTTCAGCGCGGTCCTTACGTTCCAGCGCACATTGCCTCGGGCGTCGTGGTCCGTGACGGGTCGGATGGTCAAAGCGCGAAGTGGGAGGCCTATCTGGCCCAAGTTCCGATGCGCCGGTTCGCGCGCAAGCGGCGTGAACTGGTCGTGACCTTGCGCGGAGACCCCGGGTTTGACTTCTTCGACCGGCACTATCTGGTGAATGTGACGGTTCCGGATATTCAAACCGGCACCGCAATGGTCCTTAGCGCCCTGCAGTACGCGCAAAGCACCCTCAAGGCCTCGGATGGGGTCGATCTTGTCCCGATGATCCGCAGCGCAGAAGCCCTTCTGGTACGCAAATGGCCGGATGATCAGGCGATGCGCGCCGAACTGTCCGTTGCCTATGAACTTGACCGCGCCCGGATCGCTGCCATGGACCCTTGGGCAAAGATCGATATGCGCGGGTTTCACCCGGCCGCCCGCAAGTTCCTTGACCAGCCGTCGGATTGGAGCGCGGTCGACGACTTTTCCCCGCATGGAAACGATCTGGGGGCTGATGTCCTTGGCGGCTGGTCCAAGTTGAAGGCCATGAACATCCCGGCTCTTGCCCAGCACTTCGAAATTGACCTTGCCGAAGATGATGCCCAGGCGAGTATGGCGCGCATCCAGCTTTCGAATGCAATCGCCTTTGGTCACATCAAGAAATCAGGAAGCTGTCCGTCGGACATCGCGGTGATCGCGTTGCAGACCTTGCGAACGGACCGGGCACAGGCTTCGCAGTGCGTCGTCCATGATCATCTGGCTGCATGGGAGGCCAGTTGCGCCAGATACATGTCGATACTTGAAAGGCTTGCCGGCGAATGATCAGAGCGCGAGGCTGATAGCTGGCTGCCCGCCCTCAACGCCCTTCGGCCTTGATGCCTCGGACCCGAAGTTCTGGGACAAGGGGCTGTCGATGATCGCAGGCTTCATCGACGAGTTGGAGGCGATGGAGGCGTAAGCCCTATTGCGTCCAGGGCCAGGGCATTTCTTCGCTGGCGGCGGTCTGGAAGGCCGCTGCCTTCGTCAGCCACCCGCCCAGGGTTTTGCCGAAGCTGGCGATCTGCGTGTTGGGCTTGCCCTTGTCGATCAGCATCAGGATGAACTGCAGCACCGTCAGCGCGAACAGGACGGTCTGGGCCAGACCGATCAGGATCGCGATCAGCAGCATCATCAGCCCGCGCAACCAAAGCTGGTTTTTCGGCGCAGTCCCGGATTCGACCGCAGGTTCGGCCCCCGATCTGACCACGGGTTCGGGCTGGCTGACGGGTTCGGCTTTCGGTTCGGTCATCGGGCGCTCCTTTCGGGTGGGGCGGGAAGGCTTCAGACCTTCGAGACAGCCTGAAGATGCTGATAAAGGTCATGGGCGGCGACGTCGGACAAATCCTTTGCAAGGTCGGCTGCGACGTGCTTGGCCAGCGCGTCTGGCATCGCGTCCCTTAGCGCGCCAAGCATCTTCGGCCCGGCGACCACCACGATCCGGTCGCAGGTGGCCCTAGCCCATTCCGCCTCAAGCGCCCGGATCACATGCCGGGCCAGGCGGGGGCGTTCGATTTCGGCGGCGGTCTGCGTTTCGTGGCCAAAACTGGTGTCACCCCGACCCGCCCGGTTCCGCCCGCTTTTCGGGAATTCATAGCCGACATCGTCGAAAGCATCGGCGTCGGCCTTGAGCAGCTCCTCGATCTCGCTGCCGATCCCGCGCAAGAGCCGGAACCCGGCCTCGTCTGCGATACAGTAAAGCGTAACCACTGGTTTCATGGCGATTCCTCCATCATGTCTTTCATACATCGCGCGCCGCAAAAATCCCGGCCATGATCTTGATCATCAGCGCACCAGTTTTCGCGCCGCGCTGAACCCTGCGGCGGATCGGCGCGGGGCTTGGCAAGGCGTGTGGTCAGTCCTAGCTTCATGGTGAAGCATGGAGGTGCAGATGCCAAAGCTTGTCCGACTTTACGTCCAGAGTGTTGCGCTTGGGTTTGTGATCTCTGCCGGGTTCACGGCGGGTCTTATTTGGGTTGATGTCGCGGGGATCGGGCATCTGATCCTGGGTTCGGACATCGGCTGGATCGCGGTGGCGATGCTGGTGGTGTTCAACGGCATCGTCTTTTCCGCCGTGCAGTTCGCCTTCCGGGTGATGGCAATGGCCGAAGGGGACGAAGGCCCGAAAGGTGGCCATGGCGATTTGGTGCCGGTCAAGGCGACCGCTGGCAGTGCCAAAAGCTAAGGGTGGCGGGCCCGCAGCAACCGTGTGGACCGGGTTTTTCCCGAGAGCCAGAGGTCTCAGGTGGGCGCCAGATACCTGGACCAGGATCCAGGCAGAGCCAGCCCCCGTTCGTTTGCTTATCGGCCACTGGAAAATTGGCCCAACACGCGAAGAGCAGCACCCGCCACCGACATAGATAGGGGTCAGTGGCCGCTAGCGCAAGGTGCGCGTGGCCAACGACCGTATCGGGCGGGATTTTCATGGATTTAATCCCCACACCGGCCTAGCCTTGGCCACAATGGTCAAGGATGC
This sequence comes from uncultured Rhodobacterales bacterium, assembly GCA_903917595.1. Classification (GTDB taxonomy): domain Bacteria; phylum Pseudomonadota; class Alphaproteobacteria; order Rhodobacterales; family Rhodobacteraceae; genus Tabrizicola; species Tabrizicola rara. Next base: position 705 of record CAIXBE010000314.1, on the reverse strand, counting down.
GGGACGCCAAGCCATGGATCACAAGGACCCGACGCGCCGTCTGGCGCTGGACGCAGGTGGCCAACAGGCGATGGCCGCCGCCGCGCGCCACGCGATTGCCTACCGCGAAGCGCTTGACGCGGGCGATGTCATCCCCCGGATGCGGCCTGCCGAACTGGTAGAGCGCCTTGACGCGGCCCTGCCTGAAGCGGGGCAGGACGCGCTGACGGTGATCGACGATCTCGTGACCCAAGCGGCGGACGGTATTCACGGCCATGCCTCGCCCCGGTTCTTTGGCTATGTCTGCGGCGGTTCAATGCCAGTCGGGGCGGCGGCGGATTTTCTGGTGACGGCCTGGGGGCAGAACGCAGCCTCGTCCTGGGAAAGCCCGTCCGTCGCGATCATCGAGCAGACGCTGTGCCGCTGGTGTCTTGACCTGCTGGGCCTGCCCGCTACCTGTGGCGTTGGCGTGGTGACCGGGGGGACGGTGGCGAACACTCAAGCCATCATGGCGGCGCGCGACGCGCTTTTGGCGCGGCAGGGTTGGGATACCGGCGACAAGGGCCTGTTCGGCGCGCCGGAAATTCCGGTGCTGATCGGGGCCGATGCCCATTCCGCCCCGCTGGCCGGGCTGCGCTATGCCGGGCTGGGGATCGGGCGGGCGGTCAGGGTCGCAACGGATGATCAGGGGCGCATCCGCATCGACGCGCTGCAGGCGGCGCTGGC
>CAIXBE010000313.1 GCA_903917595.1 uncultured Rhodobacterales bacterium | reverse complement strand
CGGAACGGGTCCCAGTCGCGGGTCAGATCGACATGCGCCACCTGAGCCGTGGCATGCACGCCCGCATCGGTGCGCCCGGCGGCGGCAATCGTATGCTCGCCCGGCTCCAGCTTGGCCAGCGCCGCCTCCACGGCACCCTGCACCGAGACCTGCCCCCCGGCCTGCCGCTGCCAGCCCGCAAACGGGCCGCCGTGATAGTCGATGCGAAGGGCGAAGCGTGGCATGGGTGGTGACTATACCGGATGGCAGGGATTGTGAATGCGGGGCGCGGCCAAGGGCTGAACCCGCTTGGGCATCGCCCTCAATATCCTTCGATAAAAGTGAAATACAGGTCCAAGACCCCAAGACCGACGATGCCCGCCAAAAGCACGCAGCGCTACAGGAAGACAGCGACAGCCCTTGTTCGCGTGAACCGAGGGGGGATCAGGAAAGCGGGCAGGCCGTACAGAAACGCGAAGGGTCCAAGGAAGTGACGCATCGGGTCAATTCAGTTTTTTGACGACGCGGAAGCCCACGCCGGGCCATCTGTCCAAGATGTAGATTTTTTCGCGGTATGCTGATCGCAGATTTTCTATGGCAGAGTCGTAGCTCCCGCCGCGCTGCACAACCTGATCGCAATCTCGTGGGCTTTCAGCAATCCACGCTGTGAGGGTCGAAAAGTCGGGAAGCTCTTTAGTGTAGCAAGACACAGTAATCTCAGAAACATTTCCGACTATGTGGCGAATTCCCCAAGGGTTGGCAGCCTCAAGTTCTGTGACGGCTAGTGGAAATCCCCGCGTGAGAAGTTCAGGGAAGTCGCCCATCAAGACAGTATCGGTCAGGTCGCCCGAGAAATTTGCCTGCCATGGGGAAATGTCGTCGCCGCTCCAATAGGGCGTCTGCGTTCCGGCGCGGGCGGCGTACTCCCACTCCGCTTCCGTCGGAAGCCGGTAAGCATCCGTCCCCAGCTTCTTGTTGAGCCAAGAAACGTAGGCTTGAGCCTCATAGTACGAAATGTACATGACCGGGTAGTCGCCTGACAGTGAGAGGAATGCCCCGTCTTCCATGGCAAGTGCGATTTCACGCCCAGCCTTCGTTTCCCCAAATTCTGGAATGGCTAAAGGCCTCATGATCTTTTCTGGCGATCCACTGTAGCCGATTGCCTCCGGTGGTCGGTAGCCGCGGCAGCCCCCGTCATCAACGCAAGCCATCCACTGAGAATATGTCACCTCGTTGATCGCTAAGGCAAAGGGAACGTCGATCACGACACGATGCTGGGGGCCCTCGTCGGTTTTGACGTAGGGGTTCTCGGGCGTTGATGCCTGCAAGACTCCGTCTCGGAATACCAGTATCCTCCGCGTCTCATCATCCGGCGCACCCATCACGAATTCGCCCAGCGGCAGTTCGATCATCTCGGGGCAGGCATCGCAATCGCGGAAGGTGTCGAGGGGGTCCGCGGCAAGCGGGGCCGCCAAAGCCACGCTAACGCCCACCCTGCGCCTGCCGCCCACCTGTGGCGCGACTTTCGGCGGATCATCGGTTCAATATCTGATCTCAAATCCAAACCCCCGCACGAATGCCTTGATCAATCCCCGCAGGAAACCCCGCTCCGGTTTCGGCTGTCAAGCCAAGCCTATCCGGACGAGCGTTTTCCGGCCTCGGCGAACCGCCAGAACCAAACCTTTCCAAATCCCTAACCTCCACAAGCAAGCCTCTGAAAAAAATGGGAAACCAAAAACTGTCCGGCGTGGACAGTCGCACGTAGGGTGGGCAATATCGCCCACCCTACGTTGCCCCCCTATCAATCCCCGCCGCCTCTTCCTATCTTGGGCAGGCCAAAGAAGAAGGGGCCGCAGGCGTGTTATCCGGGCTGACGGACGGGATTTCCCGCGGGGTGGAGGGGGCCGGGGCGGTGCTGTCCGAGACCTTCTTTGACACCACCCTCCGGCTTGGCGTGACCGGCCTGTCGCGCGCAGGCAAGACCGTCTTCATCACCGCCCTCGTCGCGAACCTTCTGAACCGGGGCCGGATGCCGCAGTTGAAGGCCCATGCTCAAGGCCGGATCGAAGCGGTCTATCTGCAGCCGCAGCCTGACCTGACCTTGCCGCGCTTTGACTACGAGGCGCATCTGGCCGCGCTGACCGGCGACCAGCCGCGCTGGCCTGCGTCTACCCGGGCGATCTCGGAACTGCGCCTGTCGTTTCGCGTCCGCCCGGCCGGGTTGTTCGCGTCCTGGCGCGGGCCGCATACCCTGCACCTTGATATCGTTGACTATCCGGGTGAGTGGCTTCTGGACCTAGCCCTTCTGGACCTGACCTTTGACCAGTGGTCCGACGCCACGCTTGCCCGTCTGGACAAGCGCGCCGAGGCCGCTGCATTTCTTGCCCACGCCCGCGCCGAGGATGGCGCGTTGCGGCTGGACGAGATCCGCGCCGCCACTCTGGCCCGGACCTTCACCGCCTATCTGACCGCAGCCCGCGATCTTGGCCGCGTCGATGTTACCCCCGGACGGTTCCTTCTGCCCGGTGACCTCGCGGGGTCGCCGGTCCTGACCTTTGCGCCCTTGCCAAAGCCCGCCCTGACCCCTCGCAACAGCCTGTGGCGCGAGATGGAGCGGCGCTATGAGGCCTATAAATCCCGCGTCGTCCGCCCGTTCTTCCGCGATCACTTTGCGAAAATCGACCGGCAGATCGTGCTGGCCGATGTGCTGGGCGCAGTTCATCAGGGGCCGGTCGCGGTGGAAGACCTGCGCCGGACGATGGCCGAGGTTCTGGCCAGTTTTCGCCCCGGTCGCAATGGCTGGCTGACCGGGCTTTTCGGGGCCAAACGGGTGGAGCGCATCCTGTTCGCCGCCACCAAGGCCGACCATCTGCACCACGAACAGCACCCGGCGCTGACCGCGATCACCGCTGCATTGGTCGCCGAGGCGAAGTCACGCGCCGATTTCTCCGGTGCCCGGACCGAGGCGATGTCGCTGGCGTCCTTGCGCGCCACGGTCGAGGAACTGGCGACCCGGGGAGATGAGACCTTGCCTGCGGTGCGCGGCACCCTCATGTCCACCGGCAAACCCGCCGTCATGTATCCCGGCCACCTGCCCGCCGACCCCGCCCGCCTGCTGTCACCCGCGCGGGAGGGGGCGGAAAGCTGGCTGGAGGCGGATTATCACCTGATGACCTTTGCCCCCGCCCGACTGGTGCTGAAACCGGGCGGAGGCCCGCCGCATATCCGGCTGGACCGGGCGGTGGAATTCCTGATCGGAGACCAGTTGTGACCCGCCCGCCGAAACCCCTGCTGCTGGAGATTGATCAGCCCGCCGACCCTTCGGCCGCCCCGCCGGTCCCGGACCTGATGCCGGACAGCACGGCGATGCAGACGGTCGCCGCCGTGTCACAGGGCCGGGGGTCCAGGCTGACCCGACTGGCGCTGTGGGCGGCGTCGCTGCTGATCAGCTTCTGGGTCTCGGTCACGGCCTATGATTTCGTGACCGGGCTTCTGGCGCGGAACCTTGTGCTGGGGTGGATCGCTTTTGCGCTGGTGGCCGTGGCTGGCCTTGCGGCGCTGATTTTGGGCTTGCGGGAATGGGCGGCTTACCTTCGGTTGGGTCGGCTGGAAGGTCTGCGCGAAACCGCCGTAATGGCACGCGCAACGGCTGATCTGGCACGGGCCCGCCGGGTGACCACCGCCATCGCCCGGCTTTACGATGCAAGGGCCGAAACCGCCTGGGGCCGGGCGCGGTTTGCCGAACGCGAGGCCGAAGTGCTGGACGCCGACGCGCTGCTGGCGCTTGCGGAACGCGAGGTGCTGGCCCCCCTGGACGCCGAGGCGCGACTGGCAGTCGAAGCGGCAGCCCGGCAGGTTGCGATGGTCACCGCTCTGGTGCCGCTGGCCTTGGCCGATGTGGCGGCGGCGCTGTTTGCCAACCTGCGGATGATCCGGCAGATTGCCCAGATATACGGCGGACGGTCGGGCAGTTTCGGCAGTCTGCGGCTGTTGCGACGGGTCTTTGCCGCGCTTCTGGGGGCAGGCGCGCTGGCCCTGACCGACGACCTTGTCGGATCGGTTGCTGGTGGTGGGGTGATCTCGAAACTGTCGCGCCGGTTTGGCGAGGGCGTCGTCAACGGCGCGCTGACCGCAAGGGTCGGGGTGGCGGCGATGGAGTTGTGCCGCCCCTTGCCCTTTGTCGCGCTGGAAAAGCCGGGGGTGTCGGGACTGGTGTCGCGGGCGCTGGCGGGGCTGGTGTCGCGCGGCTAGGCCCCCTCGGCGCTCTCTTGCGGGGCGGTCCAGGTCACCCGGCGAAGCCTATCGGAACCTGTCCATAAGTTTTTGCATCGGGCTGCGGGTGTCTTCGGCTACCGAGGCGGGGGCTACCGGAACGGGATCTGCGTCTGCCCGGTCTTTTATCGTCGGGTCTTTGCCTGTCGACGACCGGGGCGGCGCGGTGCGCAAGGATACTGCGTTCATGAACTTTTGGCCGTCGCCCGCTGCCAGCGCCTCGGCCCCTTCGGATATGCCGCGCAAGAGGTCTTCCAGCCAGTCGGCATCAGCCTTGGCAAAGTCATGCAGCACATAACCCGCCACCGCGTCCTTGTGGCCGGGATGCCCGATCCCAAGGCGGACCCTGGCGTAGTTTTCGCCCAGATGCCCGTGGATTGACCGCAACCCGTTGTGTCCGGCATGGCCTCCCGCCTGCTTCAGCCGAAGCTTGCCCGGCGCAAGGTCCAGCTCGTCATGAAAGACGGTGACATCGGACAGCGGCAGCTTCCAGAACGATACTGCAGCCTGCACCGATTGGCCGGAGAGGTTCATGAATGTCTCGGGCTTCAGAAGCGCCACTTTCTCGGCCCCGAGCCGCCCCTCGGCAACCAGCCCGTGATGCGCCTTGCGCCAGGGTGCAAAGCCATGATCAGCGGCAATCCGGTCCAGCACCATGAAGCCGATGTTGTGCCGGTTATTGGCATATTTCGGACCGGGATTTCCAAGACCAACCCACAGTTTCACCACGGTTCTCCTGTAACTGGACGTGTCTTGGTGGGCTGCGATATAACTGCACAAGGTCACTTCTGCAACTGATCGGAACCCGGATGCCCGACTACCAGCTTCGAGGTCTTTCGTTTTCGCTGCCTTTGCGTGCCGTGCGAGGGGCGCTGGACGAAGCTCTCTCTACGGGAAGAT
>CAIXBE010000312.1 GCA_903917595.1 uncultured Rhodobacterales bacterium | reverse complement strand
TTTTCGCGCAAACGCTGGTGGGAGACCCTGCCCGCCCCGCTGGAGACGACGCAGGGCCGATCCTGCCTTGCCTATCCGCGCAGGTCCGAGGATGCGGCCGAATTTCCGAGGGCGGATGGCGGCCATGTGAACCTGCACCGCTATCCGTGGGGCGAGAGGCACGAGGATTTCGTGGCCGGCATCGAAGACCCAGGCTCTCCCCTGGGCTGGACCGCCGTTGTTCGCCCGGATGAAGGCGATCTGATCTTGTCCCTCCGCAACCCCCGTGCCCTGCCGATGACCATGCTGTGGCATTCGAACGGCGGCCGCGACTATGCGCCTTGGAACGGACGGCATACCGGCTGTCTTGGGGTCGAGGAAGGCGCTGCCCTGCCGATGCTTGGCCTGTCGTCACAGGAGACTCCCGATCCCCTGACCGCTGCCGGGCAACCGGCACTGGTGCGGCTGGACCCGATGGGAACGGTCGACATCCGCCATGCGCTGGGCGCGATCCGCTGGCCCTCGGGCCAGCAGGTCGCCGGGGTGATGCTGGAGGACGACGTGCTGACCGTCACCGGCGACTGGGGGGCCGAACGCAGACTGCCCATCCGCGGCGGCTGGCTGGGTCGGTCTGCTACCGCAGCGGTGAAACCGGTGCGCGACTGGGATATCTGACCAAAGCCGCAGCGATCAGCGGCTAAAGCCCGGCCCCTGAGCCCAGGCCCAGGCATCGCCGATCATCTGGCGCAGGTTCGACCGTTCCGGCTCCCAGCCCAGATCGCTGATGGCCAGCGTCGAGGATGACACCAGCGCCGCCGCATCCCCCGGCCTGCGTTCGCCATAAACCACCGGCACGGCACGGTTGGTGACCGCCCGGCTGGCCTCTATCACCTCACGGACCGAAAAGCCGCGACCGGCGCCCAGACAATAGGTGCCATTTCCGCGCCCCTCCAGCAGCCGCCGCAAGCCCAGCACATGCGCCGCCGCAAGGTCGGTCACATGCACATAGTCGCGCACGCAGGTGCCATCGGCGGTGGAATAATCGGTCCCGAAGACCGTCAGCGCGTCCCGCTTGCCTGCAACAGCCTCCAGCAAAAGTGGGATCAAATGCGTCTCGGGCACATGCTTTTCGCCGATCTCGCCTTCGGGGTCGGCACCGGCCACGTTGAAATATCGAAAGATCACATGGGAAATTCCGTGCGACATCCCGAAATCGCGCAGCATAAGTTCAACCGCCAGCTTCGAACCACCATAGGCGTTCGTCGGTCGCTGTGGCGTTTGCTCTGTCAAAAGAACGCCATCCTGATCGCCATAAGTCGCGCAGGTCGAGGACAGGACAAAATTGCGCACCCCTGCCGCTGCACAGGCTTCCAGAAGGTTCAGCGCCCCTCCTGTGTTGACCCGCCAATACTGCGCGGGGTCGGTCATCGACATGCCGACCAGCGACAAGGCGGCAAAATGCATAACCGCAACCGGTTGATGCTCGGCCAGCGCTGCGTCGATGCTGGAGCGGTCCATCAGGTCACCCCGGACCAGCGGGCCCCATTTCACCGCATCGGACCAGCCAGTCGACAGGTTGTCGTACGCAACCGGCGTGAACCCGGCCCGCGCCAGCGCCTTGCAGGTATGTGAGCCGATAAAGCCAGCACCGCCTGTGACCAGCACCCTTCCCGTCATCCAGTCCCCCTGAGGTTCCCTTCAAAGGAACACAATGTCATCGACAAGGAGAGATGCGTCGAAAATCCCCGCGATGTCCAGCGTCGCGCCGTCCCCAAGGTCCATAAAAAGTCCGGTTTCCGTGACCACGGCTGTTGCCAGAATATCGGCAAGATCGGGCCGCGCCGTATCCCACAGGTTTGTATCCAAAGCGATCCTGTCCACGCCGTCCGCAAAGTCCATGACCTTGTCCCGGCCGCTGCCAAAGATGAAAGTATCGGCCCCTTCCCCACCTGTCAGCAGGTCGTTGCCAAGGCCTCCGGACAAAGTGTCATTGCCGCCGCGACCCTCGATCCGATCGTTGCCAGCGCCGCCACCGATCAGGTTGGCCCCCACATCGCCCAGAAGCGTATCGTTGAACCCGGACCCCTCGAACCCTTCGACCGAAAGATAAGTGTCGCGCAGCGCGTCGCCCAGGTTGGCCGAGGGGCTTGCCATATCCGCCAGCACCGCAGCCGCTGCGTCGATGTAGCTTGCGACATCATATCCAAGCCCTCCCTCAAACCGGTCGCCGCCCGCGCCTCCGGACAGGATGTCATCGCCGTCGCCGCCCTGCAGCGTGTCATTCCCGGTCCCGCCGAAAATCCGGTCATTTCCGGCGCGCCCGTTCAACAGGTCGTTTCCGGCCAGACCCCAGACAAGATCACCTCCAAAGCTGCCAAAAAACTTGTCTGACGCGGCCCCAAGTTCGAAGGCCTCGACCGAAATATGGGTATCACCAAGCGCATCGGCGGTATTTGCAGTCGGGGTGATCAGATCGACCAGCAACGCCACGGTTGAAGACCGATAGCTCACCAGATCGACACCCTCTCCGCCGTCTAGCCGGTCGGCCCCTGTCCCGCCGACAAGCGTGTCGTCACCGGTCCCGCCGGAAACACTGTCTTTCCCTGCGCCTGCGTCTAGCAGGTCCGCCCCGTCGCTGCCGGTCAACGTGTCCGTGCCGTCGCCACCGTAAAGCACATCGGCGTCCGTTCCACCGTCAAGAATGTCGTTGCCCAAGCCCCCCTCCAGCCAATCGGCACCTGTGCTTCCGTATAGACGGTCGTTACCGTCACCCCCATAGCCGGTATCACTGCCCGCCTCGCCCTCCAGCCAATCGTCGCCGGTGCTGCCAGTCAGCCTGTCGTCCCCAGTGCCGCCGTAAAGCCAGTCGTTGCCAACGCCGCCATCCAGAAGGTCCGACCCGCCGCGCCCCTCAAGCCGGTCATTGCCGCTGCCGCCCTGCAGGCCGTTGGCACCCTCGTCGCCCAAGAGCGTATCGCTGCCAGAGCCGCCGATCAGGCCTTCGATCCCGGTCATCTGGTCCAGCGACGCCTCGCCGGTGTTCAG
>CAIXBE010000311.1 GCA_903917595.1 uncultured Rhodobacterales bacterium | reverse complement strand
GGTGATCGGAAAGTCGATCTCGATCCCGCCCTCGACCTTGCGGCCCATCTGGGTGATAAGCCGCAGCAACGCAGACGCGATGCGCTGCTCGACCTGCTTTGTCGCCATTTCCACGATGACCGAGTGCATGTCGTTCAGCCGCTCGCCGACGGCGGCATAGGTCTGGGTCGCAAAACCTTCGTAGGCGGCGATGAATTCGGGCCACAGCCGGTTGGGCCAGGCAAGCACGACGCAGTCATCCGCTGCGACCGCCGTTGCCGGATAGGCCTTGTGCCCCAGCGCCGCGCCGATCCCGAACAGCTGGCCCGGAGCGATGTGCAAGAGTATGATCTGGTCACCTTCCCCGGTCCCACGCTGCACCCGGATATGGCCGTCCAAAAGCAGGAAGAACCGCTCGACCGGCATGCCTTGGGCAAACACTGTCTGCCCGACATCGAACCGTGCGGTTTGTGCCGCGTCCAGGATCTCGCGGATCTGGCTGCGGCTCAGGCTACGGAACGGCGGCAGGTTTGCAAGCAGGCTTTCATCCAGCTTCTTCACGTCGCGTCCCGTTTGTTGATGCAGCGCAAAGAGCCGCAGGAATTTGTGCCCTAAACCGGCAGCATACCCAGACAATCCCGAAAGGATACGCGATGTTTTCGAAACTGACCATCACCGCCTTGGCCGCGATGCTGCTGGCCTCCACCGCCTTTGCCGAGACCTTCGAGGTCAGAATGCTGAACAAGGGCACCGATGGCGCGATGGTGTTCGAACCCGCCTTCATCAAGGCCGCTGTGGGTGACACGGTCACCTTTCTATCGCCCGACAAGGGGCATAATGCGGAATCCATCGAAGGTATGTTGCCTGACGGGGTTGATGCCTTCAAAAGCGAGATGAGCAAGGACTTCACCCTGACCCTGACCGCCGAGGGCGTCTACGGCATCAAATGCACGCCTCACTATGCTATGGGAATGGTCGCTCTGATCCAGGTCGGCGCGCCGGTCAATCTGGATGCAGCCGCGGCGGTGGTCCAGAAGGGCAAGGCGAAGGCCCGGTTTGAACCGCTGTTCGCGCAAGTCACGCCGTAAGCGGACGCAAGGGCAATAGGGGCGGCCAGATGATCTGGCCGCCCTCCTTCTTTTGGCCGTCGAGCGTTCAGGAAACGTCGCGCACCAGCCGAAAGCCAAGGTAATCGGGCGGAACCCCTGCAGCACAGCCGCCCGACCGCGCGTCGCGGACAAAGTCGATGACAAAGCCGCGATGCTTGCCTTGCACCGCCCGCACTCCGCAATAGTTGGACCGGGTCTCAACCACCGAGCCATCAGCCGCGACGGTGCCGTTCTGAAAGCAGCTTTCGGTCCATTCCCAGACATTGCCGGCAATATCGGCCACGCCGACATCGTTGATGCCGAAATGGCCCAGGGGATGCGCCTCAAGATCGGCCTCGCCCCGCCGTTCCACCTCGCGCCGGTAGGACGCGATCCAGCGGCGTGACGGGTCGGCCCCGTTGGCCTCGGCCGAAAAGCCGTCGTCCAGGGCACGGTCGCCCGCCAGCCGCTGCCATTCGGCGTCGGTAGGCAAACGCCAGTCCGCGCCTGTACGGTCCGAGAACCAGCGGGCATAGGCGATGGCGTCGATGTAGTTGACATTAGTCTGCGCCATGTCGGCGCGCTGGGTGGACGGTGCCGCAAGACAGGCCGCCTCGACCACGCACAAGGCATAGTCCGCCTCGCTGACATGATGTTTCATCACCTCGATGGCCGGGGCCGCGATTGTCTCGACCGGGGCATCGACAACGCGGGTGCCTTGCCGGAACTCGCCCGCAGGACGGTAGCTTTGCAACGCCGCCTCCAGCCGAACCGTTTCTGGCATGGAGAGCGGCGCCGGGCCTTGCACCCAGAAGCCCACACCCACCGCAATCAGAATCGCCCCAGCACCGATGGCTGCGAATGTCGAACGCGCTGGCATTTTTGCCCCCTGAATGACAGCGACAGCCCCAGAAAGGGCTGCCGTTTTGCCTGTTGCGCAGAGCCTTATGGCAGCGCGGTGCGGCCTTCCTGGGCCACATCATATTCCACCGGAGCCACCACCTGTTCCATCAGATCATTGTTCCAGGCGCCTTCGACGACCACATGCGCCGTTGCCCCAAGGTTCACCGCCTCGATCAGGTTGTGGTTCACATAGGCGTAAACACCGGGCTGCAGGAACGTGTACAGTGCTGCCCCGGCCGACCCGCCCCGGATGAACCAGGTCTCCAGATCGCGGTCGGGCAGGTTGTTGAACTTTCCGGCCTCCCACACCAGATCGCCATGCCCGCCGATCAGATGCGGACGGCTGTCGCGGTTGGCCTGGCTGTGCACAAACAGCACCGTTTCCCCCTGTGCGGCGGTCAAGGCATTGTCGCCGGTCAGCGCCCCGACCTTGCCGTTGAACACAACATGCGTGGGGATCAACCCGTTCATCACCTCCAACGTGTCGGAGTAGCTTTCCCCCGCATCGGAATAGCGCATGTAAGTGCCATCCTCTCCGCGCGGGATGTAGAAGTCATTTTCGCCAATGTAATAGACGCGGTCATAGCTGACCGGCTCGCCCAGATGGTTCTTCAGCCCGTCGCGCGGCAGCACCATGATGCAGCCCGACATGCCGGATACGACGTGCCAGGGAATCATAGGACCACCGGGCGCGCAGTGATAGACGAAGACGCCCGGCCGGGTGGCCTTGAACCGCAGCACGGTCTTTTCGCCGGGGTTGATCAAGGTCAGCGCCCCGCCTCCCAACGCGCCGGTGGCCGCGTGAAAGTCGATGTTGTGCTGCAGCATGTTCTCGGGCGGGTTGAACATTGTCAGTTCGACATAGTCGCCTTCATGCACCACCATCATCGGACCGGGGACCGAGCCGTTGTAGGTAAAAGCCTGCAACCAGGCATCTTCGTCGACCTGAATTTCCTTTTCGACGATCTTCATCTCGAATTCGACGATTTCGGGGCCCGTGGAGGCGACCTGCTCATGCTCATGCACAAAGGGCGGGGCAACCAGCTTTACCTTGCGGCGGGTGAAAGCCGACATGTCGGCAGGTTCGGCGCCGCCATTGGCCGCAACCTCCTGGGCCTTGGCTGTTTTCATCACATAGGGAACGGCGGCGACAAAAGCCGCCCCCATCAGCGCTGCGCGGCGGGTAAACATCGTGATCTCCTTTTCCGACCTGTCCGTTTTCCGGACAATGCGGCAAGGGTCACTTGGGATCGTTGTTCCCGCACAACATCCGACGAGATCGCGTGCAGTGACTGCGACAGATCAGATTCGGAACATCGGTTGCAACAGGCGAGGCAACCAGCCCCGGAACCGCAAGGGCGCGTCCGAAGCGGCAAGGCATATGCAGGCAATGCCCTCGCCCGCGATCGGAACGTGCTGCACGTCTTCGGTTGCGACCTCGACATCGCCGGCCTTGAAGGCACCCGATGCATCATGAAAGCTGCCCTGCAGGACCAAGGTCAGCTCCAACCCGCCGTGTCCGTGATCGGGCACCGCCCGCCCCGGCGGAATGTAGAGTAGCCTGAGTGAGCCTTCGGCCCCCTGCTCGATGATGCATTGCCTGATCCCTCCGCCCACCGGCTTCCATTTCGGCGGCCGCCCCTTCAGCGCGGTCATGATCGCAGACGGATATATGCCCGAGCGGGTGATCCGGGTTGGTTCGGGAGGCGCAGGAAGGTCGATCCCGGCAAGAACCGCCGATTTCAGACCGACGCTGACGGTCTCCTGGGTCAGGTCTTCAAGCACAGCGCCGCCGAGATGTTCATGCGCTTCCAGTTGGGAGCGGCACTCATCACACAGCGACAAATGGGCCGCGACGACCACGCTGAACGCATGTCCAAGGGTGCCAGCGGCATAAGCGGCAATGAGGTCTTCGGTTAGGTGATGCTGAATTTCGGTCATGTCAACGCAGGTCTTTCAGGTCATGGCGCAACCGCTCCAAAGCCAGTCGGATGCGCGATTTGATGGTGCCCAGCGGCAGCCCGGTCTGGGCGGTTATCTCGCTGTGGGAAAGCTCTCCCATATAGGCTTGTTCGATGACGGCACGCTGTTCAGGTGCCAGAAGGGCCAGCGCCGCGCGCAGGCGCGAACCTTCCTGATCCAGCGCGAGAACGTCGCCCGCGTCATCAACGCTGGGCTCCTCTGCCGCCACAAGTTCGTCCGGCAGCGGGCGATTTTCGCGCCGGATCATGTCGATCTGTCGGTTCTTCGCGATGCGGTAGATCCAGGCCGAGGCCTGTGCCCGCGCCGGATCAAACTGATCCGCCTTGCGCCAGATCGACAGCATCACCTCTTGTACGACGTCTTCGGCTTGCCCCGACCGCATCCCGGCGCGCAAGAGCATGCCTTTCAGGCGTGGCGCGTAGTAATCGAACAGTTGCCCAAAGGCCGCGCGGCTGCGGTTGTCACGTACATCCAGCAGCAAGACCGTCTGCTGCGACAAGGGACGTGCCAATGGTTCGGCGTGCGGCAAAGGCTCGGTCACGTGGGATTCCCTGTTGCGCATGATCCTGGCGGTCCAGTCTTGCCGTGGCGCGGCAGAGACCGGTGGTACTACAACAGGGCAAGGGCGTTCCAGCGTCAACATGCATCTGTTACGCTGCCTGCAATCGACCGGATCACTTGAAATTTGTGATCCGGGGGAACTTGGCCCCCGTAGTCAGGACAGCATACCAAAAGCAGAGCGCTCATGTCCTTCGATGCCACCAACGACACCCCCGACACCGCGCGGCGTCATATCGCCATCATCGGGGCCGGAATCTCGGGCATGTCCGCTGCCCGCCTGCTGGCCCCTCAGCATCGCGTGACGCTGTATGAGGCGGCACCACGGCTTGGCGGGCATGCGCGGACGGTGATGGCAGGCCTGCGGGGCGACCAGCCGGTCGATACCGGGTTTATCGTGTTCAACTATGCCAACTATCCGCATCTGACCCGGATGTTCTCCGATCTTGATGTGCCGGTGATCAAAAGCGACATGACCTTTGCCGCGTCAATCAATGGCGGGGCGGTCGAATACGGGTTGCGCGATCTGGACAGCGTCTTTGCCCAGCGCCGCAATCTGGTCCGGCCGCAGTTTCTGCGGATGCTGCGTGACATCGACCGGTTCAACCGCCGAGCGGGCGAAGCCGCCTCCAGCGACGACATCACCATTGCCGACCTGATCCGCCAGCTAGGTCTGGGGGAATGGTTCGAACGCTATTACCTGATGCCGATCTGTGGCGCGATCTGGTCGACGCCTGCGGGTGAGGTCGGTGCGTTTCCGGCCCGCTCGCTTGTGCGGTTTTTCAGCAATCACGCGTTGATGAGCGCGCGGGGCCAGCATCAGTGGTGGACGGTTCAGGGCGGCAGCATCCAGTATGTGCAGCGCCTGACGCACGACCTTGCGGTGCGTGGGGTCGACATCAGGACCGGGGCTGCGGTTCAGGCGGTGACGCGCGATCTGGGCAAGGTACGGATCAAGGCGATGGGTGGCCCGGCGGAGACCTATGACGAGGTCATACTTGCCTGTCATTCGGATGCCGCCCTGCGCCTGTTGCAGGACCCCACCCCGCAGGAAACCGCCACGTTGTCGGCGATCCGCTTTCAGGACAACCGGGCGGTGCTGCACCGCGATCCGTCCCAGATGCCCCGCCGCAAGCGATGCTGGTCGTCGTGGAACTACATGTCCGACGGCAAGGCCAGCGGGGCGGCGGTGGGGGTCAGCTACTGGATGAACCGACTGCAAAGCATTCCGGTTGACGATCCTTTGTTTCTGACCCTGAACCCCTCCTCCCCCGTGGCCGACGATCTGATCTATGACGAGACGACCTTTCGCCACCCGGTCTTTGACGGCCCGGCGCTGGCCGCGCAAAAGGCGATTGCGGGGCTGCAGGGGCAAAACGGCACATGGTTTGCCGGGGCCTATCTGCGCCACGGCTTTCATGAGGACGGCTTTGCCTCGTCCGTCCGGGTGGCGCGGCAGCTTGACCGGGTGGTCGCGTGACCCATGCCCCGCAAGCGGTGCGCGCGCAGACCACGCATGTCCGGCGTGGCGGGTTGGCGCACAGCTTTACCTACGGCGTCGACATGGTGCTGATCGACCCCGAGACTGCCACCGGACCGTTTCTGTTCTCGCGTAACAGACTGAACCTTACCGCAGTCCACGACCGCGATCATGGCGGCAAACCTGGTCAGGGGCGCGGTGCCGCCTGGGCGCGTGAAGTCCTGAGCGCTCGCGGACTTGGCCAGTTTGATCTGCGGTTGCTAACGCAAGCCAAGTTTCTGGGCTACGGCTTCAACCCGGTCAATTTCTGGCTGGCCTTCGACGGCGACGCCTTGCGCGCGGTGATTGCCGAGGTCAGCAACACCTTTGGCGACCGGCACAGCTATGTCTGCAAGCTGGACGGCTTTGCGCCGATCGGCCCGCAAGATGTGATCGTATCGACCAAGGCGTTCCACGTCTCGCCGTTTCAGGACATCGCCGGGGATTACCGCTTTCAGTTTCACATCACTGACAGCCGCATCGTGATCCGCATCAACCACAAGAACGGCAGCGAGGGCGTCAATGCCACGCTGACGGGGGCGATTGCGCCCCTGACCAATGCCGCGATCCTGCGGGCCGGATTGCGCCGCCCCTTCGGCCCTTTGCGCACCGTGGCGTTGATCTACTGGAATGCGCTGCGTCTGCGCCTGAAAGGTGCGCGCTACCGGTCCCACCCCCCTGCCCCCGACAATGAGGTAAGCCCCTGATGGCTTTGTTCACCAAACAGGTAAAACGCGACTTTCTGGAAACCTGTGCCGGAATCCAGCAAGGCAGTCTGCGCCTGATCACGCCTGAAGGCGACATTCACGACTTCGGTGCAGGGGAACCACGGGCCGAAATGACCTTGCATGACTGGTCGGTGGTCACTGCCACCATGGCACGCGGCGATATCGGGCTTGGCGAGACCTATGTTGCCGGTCTGTGGGACAGTCCGTCGATTGAAGACCTGACCGTGGTGGCGCTGCGCAACTTTGACCAACTGAGCAACTATGTCTTTGCCGGGTTCTGGGCGAGCCTGAAATTCCGGCTGATCAACCGGGTGCTGCGGGCGAATTCGAAATCAGGGTCGGCACGCAATATCCGCGCGCATTACGATGTCGGAAACGAGTTCTATCAGTTGTGGCTGGATGAGGGGATGACCTATTCCTCGGCAGTCTTCGCCCCGGGCGATAGTGACCTGATCCGCGCCCAAGCCCGGAAATACGACCGGATTCTGGACAGGCTGACCGACGCCGAACAGGTGCTGGAGATCGGATGCGGCTGGGGGGCATTCGCCGAACGCGCGGCCGATCAGGGGCGGTTTGTCACCGGACTGACCATTTCGCCCAGCCAGAAGGGCTATGCCGATGCGCGGCTGGATGGGCGCGCCGACATCCGGCTGCAGGACTACCGGGCGGCGCAAGGCCAGTTCGACAACATCGTGTCGATCGAGATGATCGAAGCCGTGGGCGAAGCCTATTGGCCGACCTATTTCAAGACCCTGCGCGACCGGCTGAAACCGGGCGGGCGGGCTATGCTGCAGGCGATCACCGTGCCGGACGCCTATTTCCCGACCTACCGCAAGACATCCGATTTCATCCGCCACTACACCTTCCCCGGCGGCATGCTGTTGTCGGACGGGGTCATCGCCGAACAGGCGCGGCGGGTCGGGCTGAAGGTGCAGGGCAGCTTTGCCTTTGGCCAGGACTATGCCGCGACCTGTCGCAGCTGGGGCGAACGGATGGCCACGCAGCATGACCGCATCCGCAAAATCGGTTACGGCGAGGCGTTCCTGCGCAGCTGGCGCTATTACCTTGCCGCCTGTGCCGGCAGTTTCGCCGAAGGCCAGACCGATGTCGTCCAGGTCGAGCTGGCGCATGTCTGACGCCGCGGCCTTGCCCGCCAAAGGTCTGCCCTGGCCGCTGATGCTGTTTGCGGGGTTCCTTGCGGCGGCGGGCTTGCCGCTTTACGTCCATCTGCCGGATTTCGCTGCTGGCCTCGGGATCAGCCTGACCAGCATCGGCCTGCTGCTGATCGGGCTGCGGGTGCTGGATCTGGTGCAAGACCCGATCCTTGGCCTGCTGGTCGACCGGTTCCGCGACCATCGCGCCGGTATCGCGGCTTTGGCGGTTCTGGGCATGTCGGCGGGCTTTGCAGCGTTGTTCATCCTGCAACCGGGGCTTGGCGGGATGATCGCGGCGCTGGTTTTGCTGTTCGTCAGCTACAGTCTGGCCAGCATCCTCTTTTACGCGCAAGGCGTTGCCAACGCCCAAACCGGAGTGTCCACCGATCACTACCGGCTGGCGGGCTATCGCGAAACCGGCGGGCTGGCGGGCATTCTGATTGCCTCAGCCGCACCTTCATTGCTAATCGGGGTCTTTGACGAGCGGTTGGGTTATGCCGTCTTCGGCGCGACGCTTGCGCTGGCCGGACTGGTGGTCTGGTGGTCAAGCGCCAGCCTTTGGACCGCTAGCTGGACCGCTCCGGTCCGGTTTTCGCTGCGCGACTTTCTGGCGGCGGGCGGTGGGCGGCTGCTGGTTCTGGGACTGGTGAACAGCTTGCCGGTGGCAATCACCTCCAGCCTGTTTCTGTTCTTTGTCGAGGACCGCTTGCAGCTTGGCGCCTGGTCCGGGGCCTTTCTGGTGCTGTTTTTCCTGACCGCTGGGATTTCTGCGCCGTTCTGGTCCGGTATGGTCAACACGGTCGGCCCGGTTCGGGTGCTGGTGCCTGCCATGGTCCTGTCGGTGCTTGTCTTCATCGGGGCCGCCGCCTTACCAGCAGGCGATCCTCTCGCCTTTGCCGCGATCTCGGCCTTGTCGGGACTGACCTTGGGGGCGGACATGGTTATCCTGCCTGCCCTTTTCGCGATTACACTTGCGCGCGCGAACCTGCCTGCCGGGGCCGGGTTCGGGCTGTGGGGCTTTACCTCGAAACTGGCACTGGCACTGGCCGCGGCGGTGGTGCTGCCATGGCTGGATGGGGTTGGCTATGTCCCGGGTGCCGCCAACAGCGCCGACGCTCTTTGCTCGCTGAATGTCGCTTATGCCATCGTCCCTTGCGCGCTGAAGCTTTTGGCCATCGTTCTGGTCACCACCTTGCCATCCCCCCCGGAGGTGCCATGACCCTTGCCGCTTTGACCGCTACTCTGGGCCTGATCCTGCTGGTGCTACTTGTGCAGCGCCTGTTCCTCAGCTTTGCCGCGCAGACCCCGAAGGCCTATGCGGCGTCGGAACCCGCAATGGACATCCGCAAGGTGCTGTCAGGTCCGATTGCGTCCGAAGGCGTGATCTTTGGGCCGACCGGCCAGATGACCTCACGCTTTGTGGCAAGGATGGAGGGGACTTGGGCGGGCAACCACGGCACTTTGGCCGAGGATTTCCACTATGCCAACGGCACCACCCAGCAGCGGCTGTGGACGCTTGGCGTCGCGGCGGATGGGACGATCACCGGCACCGCCCCCGATATCATCGGCACCGCACGGGGACGGCAAAGCGGCGCGACCGTGCAGATGACCTACCGTATCCAGTTGCCCGACGATGCGGGTGGGCATGTGCTGGATGTCGTCGACTGGATGTATCTGATGCCGAACGGCACGATCCTGAACAAATCCGAAATGCGCAAGTTCGGCATCAAGGTGGCCGAACTGGTCGCCAGCATCCGACCGATGGGGGCCTGAATGTTTGCCGGACAAACCTGGTGGATCATCGGTGCCAGCGAAGGGTTGGGGCGCGCGTTGGCTGTCCTGATGCTGGCCGATGGTGCCAAGGTGGTGGTGTCGGCCCGCAGTCAGGCCAAACTGGGAGAGTTTGCCGCCACCAACCCCAACCTGCAGGCGGTGGCGATGGATGTCAGTGACGCGGCCTCGGTCGCAGCTGGGGTGGCGGCTGTGGGTCCGGTCGATGGCGTGGTCTATTGCGTCGGGCTTTATGATCCGATGCCGGCAAAGGACTGGCAACCGGGCAGCGCCGAAGCGATGGCCGAGGGCAACTACATGGGCGCGCTGCGGGTGTTGTCGCATCTGATGCCGGGGTTTGTGGCGCGGAATGCCGGGCATATCGTGCTGATCGGGTCACTGGCCGGATTTCGCGGTTTGCCGGGCGCGATTGGCTATGGGTCTTCCAAGGCCGCGCTGATGCATCTGGGGGAAAACCTGCGGGTCGATCTGCGGGGCACCGGCTTGCGGGCGCAGGTCGCCAACCCCGGGTTCATCGCTACAAGGCTGACGGCCAAGAACAGCTTCAAGATGCCGCAACTGATGACGCCCGAGACCGCTGCCGGTCATGTCCTGCGGCTGATGCGCAGCGGCCGGTTCTCCACCAGCTTTCCCGCGCCCTTTGCCTGGCTGTTCACCCTTGGGCGCTATCTGCCGCTAAGCTGGTTTCAACGGCTGTTCTGATATCGCCCGACCGACGTAAATCAGATCTTGCCCTCGGCAATCCATTTCTCGATCGTCTCCTTGGCGACCTCGAAATGCATGCTGTCTTCGCGCCCGTAGGCGGCGCCCCAGACCCAGCCGTCGCCGTTGAAGAAATCCGCCAGAATCGTCAGCCCCAGCTGCGTGCGCCCGTCGCCCAGCGTGTCCAGAACGCCGTTGATGTTCAGGTCCAGCGACAGGCCAAAGGAATGCGACGAGACGGAACTGGCCGAGCCCCGCATCAGCCGCACGCACAAGCTGCCTGCGGTGTTGATGCGGCCGTAAAGCTCGGGGTCGGCTTTCTG
Organism: uncultured Rhodobacterales bacterium; assembly: GCA_903917595.1. Taxonomy (GTDB): domain Bacteria; phylum Pseudomonadota; class Alphaproteobacteria; order Rhodobacterales; family Rhodobacteraceae; genus Tabrizicola; species Tabrizicola rara. The sequence goes on along the minus strand of CAIXBE010000311.1, from coordinate 35,726 downwards.
GATTTTGTCGAAGATCACCGCAAGCGATTCCAGCGCGGGCTTCAGCATCTTCAGGCGGACCGGGCCGACCTGTTCGGCGTGGACGAGCGCCGCCAATCGGGGATTGGTCATCTCGTAACATTTGTCGTTGCCCAGATTTTCCGCAGGCAGACCAAAGGTCTGGACCAGCCAACTTGAAGACGGGACGGTCAGCCCCGTGTTCAGATTGCGCCGGTCGGCCACCAGCACAACTTGCGCATATTCGTCCGATTACGGCCTGCACTCGGCCGCCGAGGCGGGCGGGACCTATTCACGCCTGACGCTGGCCATCGCGCTGGAGCGGACGTCTTATGGCACTTTGTTCAAAAGCTTTTGGATCACCGCGCTGGCCGTGCTGCTGGGCCTTTTGGCGTTCCTGATCAAGGCTGATGACCTTGACGCGCGCTTTGGCATGGGAGTCGGGTCGATCTTTGCGGCCTCTGCCAGTGCCTTTGTGATTTCTGACAGCCTGCCCCCGACCACCGCCGTCACCCTTGCCGAACAGATAAACCTGATCGCAGTCGGGGTGATCTTCACCTCGGTCTTCATCTCGATCTGGTCGCTGCGCCTGCGCTATGCCGACAACGAGGCAGGCAGCTTGCGTCTGGACCGGATCGCGATGTGGTCGCTGGGCATCTTGTATTTGGCGCTGAACGCGTTGGTTCTGGCGGTCAAGATTTCCTGATCGAACCCGCGCATCAATCTGTCGTCGGTCCGTGACCTTAACACCGTCGTCGCGTCATGACGTCGTGATCCCTGTCGGCTTGACTGGACTTCCGATTCAGCCAGCCAGAGGAGCGATTTCATGACCGATGACCACGAAACCGAAGTTACACAGGACGTCGCAAGCTTTGTCGCCGAACTGCGCCGTCTGGCCGACGCGCTGGAAAGCGGCTCGGCCTACACCATCGACCTGGATGGTGACCTTGTAACGATCCCGATGAACGCGATGCTGTCGGTCGCGCATGAGGAAGATGACGGCGAAGTCGAACTGGAATTCCAGCTAAGCTGGTCGCTCGACGACGAAGAGGAAGATGAAGATGAGGCTGCCGACGAAGACGACGACGCTGAAGACCCGGAAAAACAGTCCGAAACCGCCTGAACACGCCAGCCAAACCCACTGGCCCCATGCCGCAAACTGCATGGGGCTCTCCATGTCCGGGTCATGACGGCCTACTGCGCTGCAAGCTCGCGGCGAGAACCAAGGACCGTTTCGCTCAACTCACCCATCGCTAGCGCGGCCGCGCCATGTGCCCACAAAAGATCGCCCCAGGCATGAATCTCGATCGGTGGGCGCGGGCGGCCGGTGTTGATCACCAGATTGTCCAGTTCGGCGAGGGTTTCGGCTGCATAAAGATAGTCAAAGCGCATCCGCTCGCCCGACAGGATGATCAGCGCCGGATCAAACAGGTTGATCACGTTTGACAGCCCGACCGCCAGATATCGCCCCGCCCGGCGAAAGATCGTGCGCGCGGTAGCGTTGCCCGCCTTGGCATGATCGAACAGGCTTTCCAGAAGCACCATCATTGGTTGCGCCTCGCGGTAGCCCCAGTTCAGCGCGGTCGATGCCTCCCGCGCGAGGGCATAGTCAGCGACATAGGCCTCAAGACAACCGCGCTGGCCGCAGCGGCAAAGCGCCCCGTCCAGTTGCACCTTCATATGGCCAAGCTCCATCCCCACCCGCTGTGCGCCGCGATAAATGCGGTGGTTCATCACAAAACCCATGCCGACACCGTGTTCGATGGTCACCACGGCAAAATCCGAAATGCTGCGGCCGGCGCCGAACCAAAGCTCGGCAAGGGCCACAAGGTTCGCATCATTGTCGACATAGGTCGGCAAACCCAACCTGCGGCTAGCCGCGCTTGCCAGGGGCACGTTGCGTTCAGTAAGGACCGACGACCAAAACACCACGCCTTCGGCATAATCAACGAACCCCGGCAGCCCGATCCCGACGGCCGAAAGCTGTTCAGGTTTCAACGCGGCTTTCTGACAGACGCGATCAATAAGGGTCTCGATGGCCTGCAGCAGGTCTTCGGGCGACATCGGACCTGGATGCCTCGGAATCACATCATCGGCGATCAGCTTGCCGGCGAAGTCGACGATCACCGCAGAATGTTCGCGATCGGAAAGCTTTAGTCCGGCAACCCGGTGCGCATCGGCGCGAACACCCAAAGCCACCGCCGGACGTCCGCGACCTGCGTCTTCGTCCCGGCGAGCTGAGACTTCCTCGATCAGACCCGCTTCGATCAGTTCCGAGGAAATTGTTGTTACCGAAGCGGGGCTGATGTTCAGGTCTTTCGCGACTTGTACACGCGGAATCAGTCCAGCAGCCCGCACCAGTTCGAAAACTTGCTGTCGCAACGGCCGTTGAGAATCGGCCAGCGGCCGGATCAGAGGCCCGACGCCAGCCAGGCCATCCCTTTTTTTCGGCCCCATGACTTTCGGTAACATTTTTTCAATCTCCGAAGCAATAACCCCTGCCCCTGCCGATTCTTGGTGTTCGCTGGCTGTCGGTTAGGTGGATTTCACCCCATGATCCCCATTTGCACTCTACTTGCACCAGATTTTCTTTAGCAACTGAATTATTTCCCGAACCAACTTCCAGTTCACGGGGTCCCTTCGATAGCCGTTTGTCGGAGTATGGGCACTCCAGACCTGAGATCGCCCAACAAGGGTTCACCAGAAGCGCTCAAGCCATGAGCAGAACGGCAGACACCGGGCTAACATCTGCGCACGAACGCTTGTAGAGCTCAGGAGCGGCGGTTGCGTCAAGCATCCGGGTCACTTTGAGGAATTTCCCGCCCGAGAGGGCGGCCGCAGCATTCCCCAGTCTTGTAAATCATGGTCGGATCTGTAGCCCGCCCGCGCTAAGCGCAAGTGGGTTGAATTTTTTATTTTGACAACTGAAATTATTCACGTCATCGTCTCAGCCGTCCCGGCGAATCTGCCGGACCGGCCTTCTGCTGGCCGATACTCTAGGGAGGATACCAATGCGTAACGCAATTCTCGTCGCCGTTCTGGCGGCTACCGGCTTTTCGTCGGCGGCGCTTGCCGAAGGCAAAAAGATCGGTGTTTCCTGGGCTCAGTTCCAGGAAGAGCGCTGGAAGATCGACGAAGCTGCCATGAAGGCCGCCATCGAAGCTGCTGGCAACGAATACATCTCGGCTGACGCTCAGGCTTCTGCAGAAAAGCAGTTGTCGGACATCGACGCGCTGCTGGCTCAGGGTGTTGACGCCCTGATCATCAACGCCTGGGACAAGGACGCGATCGGGCCGGCCATCGACAAGGCCGCTGCCGAAGGCGTTCCGGTCGTCGGCTATGATCGTCTGATCGAAGACGACCGCACCTTCTATCTGACCTTCGACAACGTCGGCGTCGGCCGCATCATCGCTGAATCGGTGTTCGCTGTGATGCCGAAGGGCAACTACGCGATCATCAAGGGCGACCCGGGTGACCCGAACGTAGGCTTCCTGCGTCAGGGCATGGAAGAAGTCATTGGTGCGGCTGTTGCGTCGGGCGACATCGTTATCGTCGGCGAAGCGAACTCGGACGGCTGGAAGCCGGAAAATGCTCAGAAGAACATGGAGCAGATCCTGACCGCCAGCAACAACGCCGTTGACGCCGTTCTGTCGCAGAACGACGGGATGGCCGGTGGTGCTGCTGCAGCTCTTGCTGCTCAGGGCCTGAACGTTCCGCTGGGTGGCCAGGACGGCGACCTTGCCGCGATCAACCGCGTTGCACGCGGCACTCAGACCGTTTCGGTCTGGAAGAACGCCCGTGACCTGGGCAAATCGGCTGGCGAAATTGCCTCGGCTCTGGCCGATGGCACGGCGCTGGACGCAATCGCAGGTGCCGGCAAGTTCTCGGGCGGCGAGAAGGGCGTTGAAATGAACGCAATCCTTCTGGACCCGACCCCGATCACCAAGGACACGCTGAACCTGGCGATCGACGCTGGCCACATCTCGAAAGAGGCGGCTTGCGAAGGTGCCATGGAAGGCGTCGCTGCCTGCCAGTGATCTGACCTAACCTCCGGCGCTGCCCCACGGGTGGCGCCGGTCTTCTTTCCATGCGAGTGGCCTTGCGCCCTTTTACAGGGCCCCACCGGTGCGCATTGCGGCGCACCGCATTGGCGCGGCTGCACCCCTCTCACAGGCTGGACGAGGACATGACAGACACATCCCATTCCCAACCGCCGCAAGGCAGCGCGGTTTCGCGCTTTTTGCGCGCTACCGAGATTGATCAGGGCTTTCTGGGCCGCATCGGCGCGCTGCTGCTGATCTGGCTGGGCTTTCATCTTTACGGCGCGATTTTTCTGGATCAGGGCCTGTTCCTGACGCCGCGGAACCTTTGGAACCTGTCGGTGCAGACCGCCTATATCGGCATCATGGCTACCGGCATGGTGCTGATCATCATCATGCGCGAGATTGACCTGTCGATCGGGTCGATCATGGGCTTTGTCGGCGTGGTCATGGGGCTGATGCAGGTTGATTGGCTGGTTCCGATCCTGGGCCTTGGGCATCCGCTGATCTGGATTGTCACCGTCGCCGCCGGCCTGGCGATGGGCGCGCTGATCGGAGCGTTTCAGGGTGTGCTGATCGCCTATCTGGCGATCCCGTCCTTTATCGTGACACTGGGTGGCCTTCTGGTCTGGCGCGGTGCGGCCTTTGTGGCCAGCGGCAGCACGATTGCGCCGCTTGACGCAACCTTTGTTCTGTTCGGTGGTGCCGGGCCATTTGCCGCAATGGGCAGCACCGGAAGCTGGATGCTTGCCATTCTGGCCTGTGCGGCGGTGATATGGATCACTGTGGTCGGCCGCAATGCGAGGCGCAAGCATGGCTTCGCACCGCGCCCGGTCTGGGCAGAAAGCTTTGTCGCAGGCTTTGCCTGTCTGGTGATCCTGGGGGCTGCTGCGGTGGTCAACGCCTATAACTGGGCCCCCGGCAACCTGAAGATCTACTTTGAAAAGCTTGGAGAGCCTGTGCCTGAAGGCGCCGCGTTCGGCCACGGTTTTGCCTATCCGTTGCTGCTTATGGTCGTGATCGTCGTCGCCATGACGGTCCTGATGAACCGCACTCGCTTTGGCCGCTATGTCTTTGCCATCGGTGGCAACCCAGAAGCGGCCGCCCTGTCGGGCATCAATACGCAGGCGATGAAGGTCAAGGTCTTCGCGCTGATGGGGGCGCTGGCGGGTCTTGCCGCCATCGTCGGCTCGGCCCGGCAGAACAGTGCCACCAACGCCATGGGGGTCTTTGACGAGCTTTACGTCATCGCCGCTGCCGTCATCGGTGGCACTTCGCTGGCAGGTGGCGTCGGCACGATCTACGGCGCGATCATTGGCGCGCTGGTGCTGTCATCGCTGCAAACCGGCATGGTGCTGATTGGCTTTGGCGACGGATCGTATCAGCGCATGGTGACCGGCGTGGCGCTGGTTCTCGCCGTCTGGCTGGACATCGTTTACCGCAAACGTATGAAGTAAGGGGCAGATATCATGGTAGACAGAACCGGAACCCCGCTTGTCGAACTGCGGGACATCTCGATCGCCTTTGGCGGTATCAAGGCCGTGGATCACGTCACGGTCGACCTTTACCCGGGCGAAGTCGTGGGCCTTCTGGGCCACAACGGCGCGGGTAAATCGACGCTGATCAAGTGCCTGTCGGGTGCTTACCAGAAAGACAGCGGCCATATCCTGATCAATGGTCAGGAGGTCGAGATCAACGATCCCCGCGACGCACGCGCCCAGAACATCGAGACGATCTATCAGACGCTGGCGCTTGCAGACAACGTCGATGCCGCCTCAAACCTGTTTCTTGGGCGCGAACTGGTGAACAAATGGGGCTTTCTGGACGATGCCCAGATGGAAGCCGAAACCCGCAAGATCATGGGACGGCTGAACCCGAACTTCAAGAAGTTCAACGTGCCGGTGTCGGCCCTGTCGGGCGGGCAGCGTCAGTCGGTCGCCATCGCGCGGGCGGTCTACTTCAACGCCAAGATCCTGATCATGGACGAACCGACCGCTGCTTTGGGTCCGCATGAAACCCAGATGGTCGCCGAACTGATTCAGGAACTGAAGGCCCAGGGCCTTGGCATCTTCCTGATCGAGCATGACATCCACAACGTCATGAAGCTGTGTGACCGGGCATCGGTGATGAAGAACGGCCAGCTTGTCGGTACGGTCGATGTCAAGGAGGTCACCGACGACGACATCCTGGGCATGATCATCCTGGGCAAGAAACCCGCACATCTGGCGGCATGATGTATATCGGGCTGGATCTTGGCACCTCCGGCCTGAAAGGCGTTCTGATCGGCGAGGACCAGACGGTCCTTGCCGAGGCGACTGCCCCCCTGACCGTTTCCCGCCCGCATGAGGGCTGGAGCGAGCAGGCCCCGTCTGACTGGATCAGTGCCGCCGAAGCGGTGCTTGACCAGTTGGCGGTCACTGGCTTGGGCGCGGTGCGGGGGATCGGGCTTTCCGGTCACATGCATGGCGCGACCCTGTTGGACGCGGCCAATCAGGTGCTGCGGCCCTGCATCCTGTGGAACGACACCCGCAGTCATGCCGAAGCAGCAGCGCTGGACGCCAACCCGATCTTCCGGCACCTGACCGGCAACATCGTCTTTCCGGGTTTCACCGCGCCAAAACTGGATTGGGTCCGCAAGCATGAACCCGCGCTTTGGAACCGGGTCGCAAAAATCTTGCTGCCAAAGGATTATCTGCGGCTGTGGTTGACCGGTGACCATGTCGGCGAAATGTCGGATGCCGCCGGCACCAGCTGGCTGGACACCGCGCGGCGCGACTGGTCGGATGACCTTTTGCAGGCAACCGGCCTGACCCGCGCCTAGATGCCGCGGTTGGTCGAAGGGTCTGAAGTGTCCGGCACCCTGCGCGACGCGCTGTCTTCGCGCTGGGGCCTGCCGAAAGGCGTGGTGGTGGCTGGCGGCGGCGGCGACAACGCGGCCTCGGGCGTTGGTGTCGGCGTCGTGCGCGCCGGTGAGGCCTTCGTGTCGCTTGGCACCAGTGGCGTGCTGTTTGCCGCCAATGACGGCTATCAGCCGGACCCGGCGACGGCTGTTCACACCTTCTGCCATGCCCTTCCGAATACCTGGCACCAGATGGGCGTGATCCTGGCCGCGACCGATGCGCTGAACTGGTATGGTCGGCTGGTCGGCACCGATGTCGCCCGCCTGACCGATGAGCTTGGCCCCCTGCAGGCCCCCGGCAAAACCCTGTTCATGCCCTATCTGGGCGGTGAGCGGACGCCCTTGAACTCGGCTTCGGTGCGGGGTGCCTTCACCGGGCTTGAACATGCCACCGACCGCCAGGCCGGAACCCGCGCCGTGCTGGAGGGGGTGACCTTTGCCATCCGCGACTGCCGTGACGCGCTGGCCGCGACTGGCACAAGGCTGGAAAAGCTGCTGGCTGTCGGCGGCGGGTCGCGGTCAGACTACTGGCTGCGCCTGATTGCAACGGCGCTGGACTGCCAGGTTCAACTGCCCGTCGCCGGTGATTTCGGCGGTGCGTTTGGTGCCGCGCGGCTGGCGATGATGGCCGCAACCGGTGCCGGGGCCGAGATTGCCACCTTGCCCAAGATCGCCCGGGTGATCGACCCCGACCCCGCCCTTACCGACGCATTCGACGCAGGCCACTCCCGGTTCCGCGCCGCCCAAACCGCCATCAAGGACCTGCCATGACCGATTTTTTCAAGGGTATCCCCGCCGTCAAATACGAAGGCCCGTCGTCCGCCAACGAATTCGCCTTCCGCCACTACAACCCGGACGAACTGGTCATGGGCAAGCGGATGGAGGATCACCTGCGCTTTGCCGTCGCCTATTGGCACAGCTTTGCCTGGCCCGGCGGCGACCCCTTTGGCGGCCAGACCTTTGACCGCCCGTGGTTCGGCGACACCATGGCCTTGGCCAGGATGAAAGCCGATGTCGCGTTCGAGATGTTCGATATTCTGGGCGTCCCCTTCTACTGCTTCCACGATGCCGACATGCGCCCCGAGGGTGCCACCTTCGCGGAAAGCCTGAAGAACCTGAACGAGATTGCCGATTACCTTGGCGAAAAGCAGCAGCACTACAAGGCCAAGCTTTTGTGGGGAACGTCGAACCTGTTTTCGCACCGCCGCTGGATGTCGGGTGCGGCTACGAACCCCGACCCCGATGTCTATGCCTATGCCGCCGCGACGGTGAAGGCGAATATGGATGTCACGCACCGGCTTGGCGGGCAGAATTACGTTCTTTGGGGCGGGCGTGAGGGTTATGAGACGCTGCTGAACACCGACCTTTCGGCCGAACGCGCCCATGCTGGTCGCTTCCTGCAGCAGGTGGTCGACTACAAACACAAGATCGGCTTCAAGGGCGCGATCCTGATCGAACCGAAGCCGCAGGAACCGTCAAAGCACCAGTATGACTATGACGTGGCCACGGTCTACGGCTTCCTCAAGGACTTTGGGCTGGAAGGTCAGGTTCAGGTCAACATCGAACAGGGCCATGCGATCCTTGCCGGGCATTCGTTTGAACACGAGATCGCGCTGGCTTCGGCCCTTGGCATTTTCGGGTCGATCGACATGAACCGCAACGACTATCAGTCCGGGTGGGACACCGACCAATTCCCGAACAACCATGCGGAAAAGGCCGTGGCCTTCTACGAAATCCTGCGCGCAGGCGGCTTTACCACCGGCGGCGTGAACTTTGACGCCAAGATCCGCCGCCAGTCGCTTGATCCCGAAGACCTGATCCTGGCCCATGTCGGTGGCATGGACACCTGCGCCCGCGCCCTGAAAGCTGCCGCCGCCCTGATGGAAAGCGGCGAGATGGAAGCCGCCCGCAGCGCGCGTTATGCGGGCTGGACTGCTCCGGCAGCACAGGCGATGCTGAAGGGCAGCCTTGACGCCGCTGCGGCACGGGTGACTGCCGAAGGGATCGAGCCGGAACCTAAATCTGGCCGTCAGGAACGATTGGAAAATCTGTGGAACCGTTTCATCTGAACCGCCGCTTCCTGCTTCTGGCGGGCGTGGCACTCGCCTTGCCGGTGCCCGCCTTTGCTGCCGACCGCCCCTCACCCGAGGTCGTGGTGCTGCAATGGTATCGGCTAATCCTTGAACTGATCCGCCACACCGCGACTTACTCGCCCCCGGTCGCATCCCGCGCCTTCGCCTATCTTGGCGTGGCCCTGTGGGAGGCTGTCGCCCAGTCGCGTGGGCTGACCAGCCTGGCCGGGCAAGCGAACGGCTTAGCGCCCCTGCCCCAGTTGCCGGGCGCGGTGGACGAGGCGGTGTTGGTCCATGCCACGCTGTCGGCGGCGACGGCGACGCTTTTCGCCAATACCGGCCCAACCGGCCAGCGCGCGATGACGGCGATGACCGAGAAACTGGGCGCGAAGGTCACGGAGGGTCTTGACGCAGTTCTAACGGCAGACAGCAGCGCGCAAGGGGCGGCAATCGCAACGCATATCCTTGCCTGGGCTGAATCTGACGGCGGGGCCAAGGTCGAAAACCTGGGCTTTCCGATGGACTGGACGCTTGGCGGCAAGCCCTCGTCCTGGGTTCCGACCAACACCGCTGACCTGCAGCAGGCTCCGCTTTTGCCCGGCTGGGGCGATGTGCGGCCCTTTGCCCTGACCGGCGAACTGCCCTGCGGACTTGACCCGCACCCGGACTACTCCGAAGATCCCGCCAGCGCCTTTTACGCTGAAGCGGTGGAGGTCTACGAGACCACCAAGACCCTGACCGACGGGCAAAAGCTGATTGCCCGTTTCTGGTCGGACGACCCGATGCTGTCGCCCACCCCACCCGGTCACTGGATATCGATCCTGTCCGAAATTGCCGCCCGCGACGCCCTGCCGCTGGACCGGTTGGCAGATGCGCTGGCGCGACTGGGCATGGCGGTGGCGGATGCTTTCATCGTGTGCTGGCGGGTGAAATTCGAATACGACCTGCTGCGCCCGATCACCTATATTCGCCGCCTGATCGACCCGAAATGGGAGCCGCTGCTGAACACCCCGCCTTTCCCGGAATATCCCTCGGGCCATTCCACCCAATCGGGCGCAGCCTATGCGGTTCTGGAGGCGATCTTCGGCTCGGACTTCGCCTTCAACGACGCCACGCATGAGGCGGACGGCTTGCCGGTGCGAAGCTTCCCCTCGTTCAAGGCCGCAGCTGAGGAAGCGGCGATCTCGCGGCTTTACGGCGGCATCCATTTCCGCGCCGCGATCGACAACGGCATTGCCCAGGGCGAGTGCGTGGCTGACTTCATCAACCGGATGAAAACTCTATGAAAAGGCTTGCCCTTCTGTTCCTTGCAGGCCCGGCCCTTGCCGATGGTCCCGCGGTCCCGCAATTTGTCGAGGAAACCGAAGCGGCGGGCTTTGCCCACAGCTTTACCGGCGACTGGGAATTCGTCGTCGGCGGCGGTGCGGCGGTCTTTGACTGCTCTGGCGACGGCTTGCCGGAGGTGTTCATGGCGGGTGGCACCAGTTCTTCAGCGCTATTCCTGAACGAAAGTTCGGAAACGCTGGCCTTCCGCAAGGCGGGTTCATCGGGACTTGAGATGGACATGGTCTCGGGCGCTTATCCGGTGGACATCGACGCTGACGGGGTGACCGACCTTGCGGTACTCCGGGTGGGCGAGGCGCGGTTGATGCGGGGGCTTGGTGACTGCAAATTCAGCGACGCCAGCGCCGATTGGGGTTTTGACGCCCATGATCTTTGGCACACCGCCTTTGCCGCGACCTGGGAAAAGGGTGCCGACTGGCCGACGCTGGCCTTCGGCAGCTACATCGACCGGGCACAGGAAGAATTCCCCTGGGGCAATTGCACCGAAAACCTGCTTTACCGTGGGGCGGCTCGCAAATTCGCCCCGCCGTTGTCGCTGAACCCCTCGTTCTGCACCCTATCGCTTCTGTTCACTGACTGGAACCGCTCGGGTACGCCTGCCCTGCGGGTGTCGAACGACCGCGAGTACTACAAGGGCGGGCAGGAACAGCTTTGGCACATCGACCCCGAAGCCGAGCCGCGCCTTTACACCGAGACCGAGGGTTGGAAGCGCCTGCGTATCTGGGGCATGGGCATCGCCAGCCGCGATCTGAACGATGACGGCTATCCGGAATACTTCCTGACCTCAATGGCCGATAACAAGCTGCAGTTCCTGGCCACCCCCGGCCCCGACGCCAAACCGCAGTATGGAGATGAGGCCTTCAAGCGGGGCGTGACCGCGCACCGGCCCTATACCGGCGACGATCTGCGCCCGTCAACCGCCTGGCACACACAGTTCGAGGACGTGAACAACGACGGCTTTGCCGACCTTTTCATCGTAAAGGGCAACGTCTGGGCCATGCCAGATTTTGCCGGGGCCGACCCGAACAACCTGCTTCTAGGTCAGGAAGACGGCACTTTTGTCGAAGCCGGTGACAAGGCCGGGGTTGCATCCATGCTGCAGGGTCGCGGCGGGGCGCTGGCTGATCTGAATGGCGACGGGCGGATCGACATGCTGGTGGCCAACCGCAACGGCCCGGCGCAGGTCTGGCGCAATGCCGGGCCGGTCGGCAACTGGGTTGCGATCAAACCCCTGATGGAGAATGCAAACCGCGATGCCGTCAACGCTTGGGTCGAGGTCCGCACCGGCGACCGTGTCCAACAACAAGAGGTTCTGGTTGGCGGCGGACATGCAGGTGGCATGCTGTTGCCGCTGCATTTCGGACTTGGCCCGGCCGAAGCCGCGGAAGCCCGAGTGATCTGGCCGGACGGTGAAGCGAGTGATTGGGTTAAGTTGATCCTAGGGCAGATCAATATGGTTGAACGTTAAACCATTTTTCGGACAACGACGGCAGAAGGGCAGTCACCCAGCGGGTTGGCTGCCCTTCACTTTACAATATGGAATATTTGTTCCATGTTGTCTGTAAGCTTCCAAGGAGCCTTGCCACATGGACCGGGCCACCCCACCTGCAACCGTCGATGACTTTCGTAACCGGCTGAGCGGCCTTGGACCGTTGCCAAAGCGACTGCGCCAATGTGCCGAGTATCTTGCCGGCAACCTTGACCGGATCGCGGTGTCGACCGTCGCCGAGCTTGCCACTGGGGCCGACGTGCCGCCTTCGGCCCTGATGCGGTTCTGCCAGCTTATGGGGTTCGCGGGCTTTTCCGACCTGCAGCGCCTGTTTCGCGATGCGCTGACCCCAGGCCTGCCGGACTATGCGACCCGGCTGCAGTCCCTGAAGGCAGGCGGCGCGAACCAAGCAGGCGCCCCGGCAGCTTTGGTGGCCGAATTCATCGAGTCCGGACGCAAGTCTCTGGAGAATTTGGCGAGCTCGATGGACGGGGTTGCACTTTCCCGGGCGGTCACAGTCCTTGCCGGCGCCGGAACGCTGCATCTTGTGGGCCTGCGTCGGGCCTACCCGGTGGCATCCTACCTGTCCTATGTCTGCGAAAAGCTTGAGATTCCAGCAATGCTTCATGAGGCTTCAGGCGGCCTTGATCACCGCCACGCTTTACGACCAGGCGATGCACTTCTGGCAATCAGCTTTGCCCCCTATTCGCAGGAAACACTGGCCCTGGCCGAGACGGCCGTTCAGTCCGGCCTGCCGGTTGTGGCCCTGACCGACCGGCTGACCAGTCCGCTTGCCAAGGGCGCAAGCGCCGTTCTGACGGTGCAAGAGGTAGACTTCGGGGCCTTTCGCGCCCTGTCGGCAACCCTTGCCCTGGCGTTGGGCCTAGCCGTTGCGGTCGCCGCACGTCGGGGGGAGTGATTATCCTTTGCTTGCGCGCCAAAATGGAATAAATATTCCAAAATCGAATCACTTTGGAAGCGACCCATGAAAACCCTTGATGTCATCACCATCGGCCGGTCATCGGTTGACCTTTACGGCGCACAGGTTGGCGGGCGGTTGGAAGACATGGCCAGCTTTCAGAAATACATCGGCGGCTCGCCCACCAACATCGCCGCAGGAACGGCCCGGCTGGGGTTGAAATCCGCGCTGATCACCCGCGTCGGTGACGAACACATGGGCCGCTTCATCCGCGAGGAACTGGCCCGCGAAGGTGTCGACACCCGGGGCGTCAGGACCGACCCGGAACGTCTGACCGCGCTGGTCTTGCTGGGCATCCGCGACGACAAGCAGTTTCCGCTGATCTTCTACCGGGAAAACTGCGCCGACATGGCGCTGTGCGAAGACGACATTGACGAGGGTTTCATCAGTGAGGCCCGCGCTATCGTCGCCACCGGCACGCACCTCTCGCACCCAAGGACCGAGGCGGCGGTCCTGAAGGCCCTGAGGCTGGCGCGGAAACATGGGCTGCAGACGGCGCTGGATATCGACTATCGCCCGAACCTTTGGGGCCTGGCAGGGCACGGCGATGGCGAAAGCCGGTTCGTTGAATCGGCGGCAGTTACCGCGAAGCTGCAAGCCACGTTGCAACTGTTCGACCTGATCGTCGGCACGGAAGAAGAGTTCCACATCGCCGGCGGCACCACCGACACCATCGCCGCCCTGCGCGCCGTTCGGGCCGTCTCAAAAGCCACTCTTGTCTGCAAGCGCGGTCCGATGGGGGCTGCGGCCTTCACCGGCGACATCCCCGACAGCCTGGATGATGGCCAAACCGGACCCGGTTTTCCGATCGAGGTTTTCAACGTCCTTGGCGCTGGCGACGGTTTCATGTCCGGCCTGATCAAGGGTTGGCTGGATGGTGAGGCCTGGCCCCACGCGCTGACCTATGCCAACGCCTGCGGGGCCTTTGCGGTCAGCCGCCATGGCTGCACGCCCGCCTATCCGTCGTGGGAGGAGCTGCAGTTCTTCCTGAAGCGTGGCGTCGTCACCGCCGCCCTGCGCCATGACGCGGCGCTGGAGCAGATCCACTGGTCCACCAATCGCCGCAAGGACTGGTCGGAGGTGCGCGCCTTTGCCTTTGACCACCGCTCACAGCTTGAGGATATTGCCGGGGCTACGCCCGAAAAGATCGGTCACTTCAAGGAATTGTGCCTTGCGGCGACCAGTGCCGTGGCCAATGGCCGTCCCGGCTTCGGCATCCTGTGTGACAACCGGCTGGGCAAGACCGCCTTGCACAAGGCGGCGGGTCAGGGTCTGTGGATCGGGCGGCCCGTCGAATGGCCTGGCTCGCGCCCCTTGACGCTGGAGCCCGAGCTTGGCCCCGATTTCGGCGGGTTGTCGGAATGGCCGCTAGAGCATGTGGTCAAGGTCCTGTGCTTTTGCCACCCCGACGACCCCGCAGCCCTGGCGGCCGAGCAAGAGGCGACTCTCACCCGGCTATTCCATGCTTGCCGCCGCAACCGTCTGGAAATGCTGCTGGAAATCATCCCCTCCAAGGTCGGTCCGGTGGCCGAGGATACCAATGCCCGGCTGATCAACCGGATTTATGACCTTGGCATCTACCCCGACTGGTGGAAGCTGGAGCCCTTGCAATCGGACGCGGCCTGGACGGTGACCTGCGACACAATAACTGCCCGCGACCGCCATGTGCAGGGCGTGGTGGTGCTTGGCTTGGGTCAGGGCGAAGATGAACTGACATCCGCCTTCCGCCTTGCAGCCAAACAACCGCTGATTAAGGGCTTTGCCGTGGGCCGCACGATCTTTGCCAAGGCCGCCGCCGAATGGATGGCTGGCAAGCTGGACGACCAAGCTGCGATCGACATGATGGCAGGAAATTTCGCGCGGCTTTGCGCGGTTTGGGACCAGGCGCGGGCCGAGGGGGGCAAATGATGGGCCAGACGATACGGTTGACGGCGGCGCAGGCCATGGTGCGCTGGCTCTCGGTGCAAAAGACTGCCGAGGGCGATCGTTTCATCGACGGTGTCTGGGCAATCTTCGGCCATGGCAACGTGGCCGGTCTGGGTGAGGCTTTGCACGCCCACCGTGACGTGTTGCCAACCTGGCGCGGGCAGAACGAACAGACCATGGCCCATGCGGCGATTGCCTATGCCAAGGCACATGGGCGCAGGCGGGCAATGGCGGTGACGACCTCCATCGGGCCGGGGGCGACGAACCTGGTGACGGCGGCGGCGTTGGCGCATGTCAACCGGCTGCCGGTCCTCTTAATCCCCGGCGATGTCTTTGCGTCCCGCGCGCCCGACCCGGTCTTGCAGCAGATCGAGGATTTCGATGACGCCACGGTCAGCGCCAACGACTGCCTTCGCCCCGTGGTCCGCTATTTCGACCGCATCTCCCGGCCCGAGCATATCCTGACCGCCCTGCCCCGCGCTTTGCGGGTGATGACCGATCCGGCAAATTGCGGCCCGGTCTGCCTGGCCTTCTGTCAGGACACTCAGGCCGAGGCCTATGATTATCCGGCCGATTTTTTCGAACCCCGCGTCTGGCACATCCGCCGCCCCGAACCCGACCAGCGCGAACTGGAAGCCGCCGTCGCCGCGATCAGGGCCGCGAAAAACCCGCTGATCGTGGTAGGGGGTGGGGTGCTTTACTCGGGCGCGGAGGCCACGTTGCTGGACTTTGCCCGCGTTCACAATATCCCGCTGGTGGAGACCCAAGCCGGGAAAGGTGCTGTCGATTGGGAGGAGCCTCTCCACTATGGCTCGCCCGGGGTCACCGGGACCGGGGCGGGCAACGCGCTGGCGGCAAAAGCTGATCTGGTGATTGGCGTCGGCACGCGGTTTCAGGATTTCACCACTGGCAGCTGGACCGTCTTCTCGGCCCCCGGACGCAAGCTTTTGTCGATCAACATCCATGGCTATGATGCCGCCAAGCGCGGCGCGCAGGGGCTGGTCGGGGATGCAAAAGTCTGTCTGGAAAAGATCGGCGCGGCGCTTGGCGACCACCGATTTTCCGACCCGGACGCAAGCCTGCGCAGCCAGTGGTTCGCCACCACCGATGCTCTGCTTGCGGCCCCCGGCGCAAATGCCCTGCCGACCGACGCGCAGGTCATCGGCGCAGTGCAACGTCAGACCGGCAAGCAGTCCGTCGTCATGTCAGCGGCAGGCACGATGCCGGGGGCGCTGCATGTGCTGTGGCGCGCGGCGCAGGGCGGCTATCACATGGAATATGGCTTTTCCTGCATGGGGTATGAGGTCGCCGGGGCCATAGGCATCAAGATGGCCCTACCGCATAAGGATGTCGTCTGCATGGTCGGCGACGGGTCCTACATAATGGCCAACAGCGAACTTGCGACCGCTGTGATGATGGGCATTCCTTTCACCGTGGTCCTGACCGACAACAGGGGCTATGGCTGCATCAACCGCTTGCAGCAAGGCACCGGCGGGGCACCCTTCAACAACATGCTGGACGACAGTCATCATGTGAACCCCTCGCATATCGACTTTGTCGCCCATGCGGGCGCCATGGGGGCGATTGCAAAACGGGCCGGCTCGATTGCCGAGCAGGAAAGCCTGATGGCCGAGGCCAAGGGGGCAAGCCTGCCCACCGTCATCGTCATCGACACCGATCCAGTCCCCGGCACCGGCGCAGGCGGGTCCTGGTGGGAGGTTGCGGTGCCGGAAGTGTCCGACCGCCGCGAAGTAAACGAGGCCCGCAAGGGCTATGAAACCGCGACCAAGGCCCAATGGCTGGTCAGTTGAAAGACGAAACGATGATCCAATTCGGCACCAACCCCATCGCCTGGGCCAATGACGACGACCGTAGCATCGGCGCGGACATCCCCACCGCTCGCATCCTGGACGAGGCCGGTCGCCAGATCGGTTTCGACGGGATAGAAAATGGCCACCGCTGGCCCGAAGACCCCGAGGCGCTGCGGGCTTTGTTGGCGGCGAACGGGCTGAAATTCATCTCGGGCTGGTATTCGACCGAGCTTCTGACCCGGTCGGTCCCGGCTGAAATCGCCGCTTGTCAGGCGCATCTGGCCAAGCTGAAGCACAATGGCTGCAAGGTTTGCATCGTCTGCGAAACCTCGAACGCCATTCACGGCGATGCGGCGCGCGCGGTGAACGACCGGCCCACCCTGACCGCGGCCGAGATGACCGCTTTTGGCGCCAAGCTTGAGGCTTTTGCTGCATATCTGGCAGGCGAAGGCATCACGCTGGTCTACCATCACCACATGGGCACCATCGTGGAAAGCCCCCAGGAAATAGACGCGCTGATGGCGGCAACCGGTCCCCATACTCACCTTTTGTTCGACGCCGGCCACTGTGCCTTTGGCGGCGGCGATCCGGTGGCGGTGCTGACCAAACACGTCGCCCGCGTGCGCCATTTCCACGCCAAGAACATCCGTCCTGCCGTTACTGCCAAGGTTCGTACCGAGGGTTGGTCCTTCCTGAAAGGTGTGGTCGAGGGGGCCTTTACCGTCCCCGGCGATCAGGAGGGCGGCATCGACTTTGCCCCGCTGCTGAAAATCCTGAAGGCCGCGAACTATGACGGCTGGATCGTGATCGAAGCCGAACAGAATCCGTCTGTCCGCAATCCTCTGCTCTATCAGACGCTTGGCCTTGCGACGCTGAAACGCCTTTCCCGTGACGCGGGCCTGATCTGATGTTCGACTTTTCGCATCCCTGGTATCAGCCGCGCGCGCGCCGCATCGGTGTCGTGGTCGTCTGCATCCTGTGGTTCGCGATGGAGGCCCGGTCGGGCAACCCGTTCTGGATGATTCTGGCAGGGGCGGTCACGGCCCTGACGGTGTGGAAGCTTTTGATTTCTTTCCCTCAGGCTCCGAAGGAATAGGCGATGGCAAATCTTTTGCGCAAGCCGATCGGCAGCAACGGGCTCGTGCATGACATCACCCCGAAAACGGCGGGTTGGTCCTATGTCGGCTTTCAGCTTTACCGACTGACCCCCGGGCAGACCGCCAGCGGCAACCTTGGCGACCGTGAGGCGATTGTCGTCTATGTCGAAGGCAAGGGCCATCTGAACGGCGCGGGTCGGGACTGGGGCGTCTTGGGCGACCGGATGGACGTGTTCGAGAAGGCCGCGCCGCATGCCGTCTATCTGCCGGGCGGATCGGATTGGTCGGTGACCGCGACCACTAACCTGACGCTGGCCATCTGTCTTGCGCCTGCGATGGGCGACTATCCGGCGGCGCAGATCGGCCCGGAAGGGATCGAACTGACCCCACGCGGCAAGGGCACCAACACCCGCCACGTCAACAACATCGCGATGGAGGCCCGCGACGTGGCCGGCAGCCTGTTGGTGACCGAGGTTTTCACCCCCGCCGGGCATTGGTCCAGCTATCCCAGTCACCGCCACGACGAAGACGACTTTCCCCGGATGACCTATCTGGAGGAGACCTATTACCACCGGCTGAACCCCGGCCAAGGCTTTGGCATCCAGCGCGTCTATACCGAAGACGGCAGCCTTGATGAAACCATGGCGGTCAAAAGCCATGACGTGACGCTGGTCCCGAAAGGCCACCACCCCTGCGGCGCGCCTTACGGCTATGAGATGTATTATCTGAACGTCATGGCAGGCCCGCGCCGCAACTGGCGGTTCCAGAACGACCCCGACCACGACTGGATCGCGCAGCGCGACGCGTGACGGTCAGGCGGTGAAAAAGGGTTTCACTGCCATCGTCGCAGGCACCGGCACGCCCATCCGCGTCAGGATCGACGGGGCCAGCGCCAACTGGTCAAGCACCGCATCCTCGGGCGGCAGCGGGCTGTCACCGAAGTAGTAGAAGGCAAAGTCGCGCTGATCCTCGCCGGTGCCGCCATGATGGCCGCGCGCGTCCTGGCCATGATCGGCGGTGACGATGACCTCGTATCCCGCCTTGCGCCAGCGGTGAATGAAAGGCGCAAGCACCGCGTCGATGGCAAAGCAGGCGTGATCCATTTCCGCGCAGTCGTGAAAGAACCGGTGGCCCATGCTGTCCAACGTGCAGGTGTGCAGGATACCATAGTTGATGCCCTTGACCTCGCACAGCCGGGTCAGGGTGCCGAACAGGTCATGGTCAGCGGGGGTCATCTGGTTGTCATGGCCATAGCCGTGCATGGTGTGAAACCGGCCATGGGTGATCGGGCCGCCCGGTTCATCATATTCGATGTCGCGGACAACGTCGAACGGCGCGCGGTTGAAGAACTCGGACCAATAGCTGTGGGTCACCGCCCCGGTCTTGCGCCCGGCCTTGGTTACTTCGCTGAAGACATCGGGGAACTGCAGCCGGTGAATGTCCGCATTGTCCCAGATACCATGCACCTGCGGCGCAAGGCCGGTGTGGATCGACGCATAGCACGAGGCGCTTGTCGACGGCAGCACCGACCGCATCCGCCGCACGCGGGCTTCGCCGCTTTCAACCCAGCCTTCCAGATTGCCGAACAAGCGCCGCCAGTTGCGGTAGGGCACCCCGTCAAGGATGATCAGCAGAAGTTTCGTCATGGTTTCACCCAACACTCACCAGCCCTGACGGGCCTCATCGTTGCGCACCAGCATGAGGGCCAGTCCGGGCTGCCTCAGCTGCCCTAGTTCCCCGCACTTTCCATCTTGCGATGTGCGATGACGCTTTCCAGCCAGCCCTGCTCCATCTCGGGGACGGACGACAGCAACAGATCGGTATAGTCATCATAGGGCGGGGACAGCACATCAGACTTCTGGCCATAGCGGACGACTGCGCCCTTGAACATCACCGCGATCTTGTCGGAAATCGCCCGAACCGTAGCAAGATCATGAGTGATGAACAGATAGGCCATCTGCGTTTCGGCCTGCAGCGCCAGCAGCAGCTTCAGGATCCCGTCGGCCACCAAAGGGTCCAGTGCCGAGGTCACCTCGTCGCAGATGATCAGCTTCGGCTTGGCGGCCAGCGCACGGGCGATGCAGACGCGCTGCTTTTGTCCGCCCGACAATTCGGCCGGATAGCGCGCGGCAAAGCCTTTGCCCATCTCAATATGGTCCAACAGCTCTTGCACCCGAAGATCGCGTTCCGCGCCTTTCAGGTTGAAATACAGCTCCAGCGGTCGCCCGATTATCGTGCCCACGGTCTGGCGCGGGTTCATCGCGGTGTCGGCCATCTGGTAGATCATCTGGACTTCGCGCAGATCGTCCTTGCTGCGGCCCGCAAGATCTGCCGACAGCGTGCGCCCGGCAAAGGTGATCCGTCCCTGTGACGGTGGCAACAGCCCGGTGATCGCGCGGGCAAGTGTCGATTTGCCGGACCCACTTTCGCCCACCACCGCCAGCGTCTGGCCCGCCGGCAGATCGACGGTGACGTTCTTCAGCACGTCGAAACTGGTGCCTCGATAGCGCGCAGTCACGTTCTGCACCTGCAGGATCGGGGCGGCAGGGGCTTTTTCGACATGGTCCAGACTGCGGACCGACACAAGCGCCTTGGTGTAATCCTGCACCGGAGCCTTGATGATCTGGCCGGTTTCGCCCAGTTCGACCATGCGGCCATGGCGCAGGACCATGATCTCGTCGGCGACTTGCGCCACCACGGCAAGGTCGTGGGTGATGTAAAGGGCGGCCACGCCGGTATCGCGGATCGCCTCTTTGATCGCGGCCAGCACGTCAATCTGGGTGGTCACATCCAGCGCGGTGGTGGGCTCGTCGAAGATCACCAGATCGGGCTTCGGGCACAGCGCCATCGCCGTCATGCAGCGCTGCAACTGGCCGCCCGACACCTGATGCGGATAGCGGTTGCCGATGGTCTCTGGCGACGGCAGGCCCAGTTTGCGAAACAGGGCAACCGCCCGGGCCTCGGCCTCGGGCTTGCTTGCCAGACCGTGCGACAGGCAGGTCTCGATCACCTGCTCCATGATCTGTTTGGCCGGGTTGAAGCTGGCGGCGGCTGATTGAGAGACATAGGTGACCTCGCGCCCGCGCAAGCTGCGCAGGGCACGGGCATCGGCCAGCCGGATTTCCCGGCCGTTCAGATGGATCGTCCCGGCGGTCAGCCGCACCCCGCCACGTCCGTAAGACATGGCCGACAGGCCGATGGTGGATTTCCCCGCCCCGGATTCGCCGATCAGACCCAGCACCCGACCGCGTTTCAGGGTCAGGTCGACACCATGAACAAGCGTCACCTCTTTCGGAGGTTCTCCCGGGGGATAGGACGTGGCCCCGATTACAAGGCCCTTGATCTGGAGCAATATGTTATCAGCCACCGCGGCCTCCTTTCAGACTGGAGGTCCGGGTCAGGATCCAGTCCGCCACCAGGTTGACGCTGATTGCCAACGCAGCAATTGCCGCTGCGGGCAGCATGGCGGCGGATTTGCCATAGATCAGGCCATCCTTGTTTTCCTTGACCATGCCGCCCCAGTCCGACAGCGGTGGCTGGATGCCAAGGCCCAGAAACGACAGGGTCGAGATGAACAGAACGGCAAAGATGAAGCGCAACCCGAACTCGGCGACCAAGGGCGACAGGGCATTCGGCAGAATCTCGCGGAAGATGATCCAGGTGCCCTTTTCACCGCGCAGTTTCGCAGCCTCGACATAGTCCATCACCGTGATGTCGACAGCAACCGCGCGCGACAGGCGGAAGACTCGCGTTGAATCCAACAGGCCGATGACCAGAATCAGCACCGTCAGGTTCAAGGGCAGCACCGACAGGATCACCAGCGCCACGATCAGCGACGGCACCGCCATCACCAGATCGACGAAGCGCGACAAAATTTGGTCGACCCAGCCGCCGCTGGTGGCGGCGAAAAAGCCAAGGAACGCCCCCAGCGAAAACGCCAGGATCGACGATGCCAACGCCACGAAGATCGTGACCTGCGCGCCATAGATCAGCCGCGACAGGATATCGCGGCCAATGGTGTCGGTGCCCAGAAGGTGCATCCGCGAGAAACCCTCCCACTGGCCGCCAGTGGTGTCGTCGATCGCGTAGGGGGCCAGCCATTGCGTGAAAATGGCGACGAAAAGGAAGGTCCCGGTCAGGGCCAGCCCGATAAGGGCGGAAAGCGGGATCCTCATTTCGGGTGCCTCAGGCGTGGGTTGGCCAAAATGCCGATGATGTCGGCCAACATGTTCAGGAAGATGTAGACAGCGGCAAAGATCAGGCCAACCGCCTGCACCACCGGCAGGTCACGCTTGGTCACATGGTCGACAAGGTATTGGCCAAGGGCGTTGTAGCTGAAAACCACCTCGACCACGACGACGCCAACCACCAGATAGGCTAGGTTCAGCATGACCACCGACACCACCGGAGCGATGGCATTCGGAAAGGCATGGCGCCAGATCACCGTCATCGGCGACAGGCCCTTCAGCTCGGCGGTTTCGATATAGGCCGATTGCATCACGTTCAGGATCGCCGCACGGGTCATCCGCATCATGTGGGCCAAGACGACCATGACCAGCACGATCACCGGCAGGGCAACTGCGTTAAGCTTCGCCCAGAAGCCCATCCCCGGCAGCACCATGGCCACGGGCTGAAAGATCGGGATCAACTGGGTCAGAAGGAAGATCACGAAATAGGCCGCGACGAATTCCGGCAGCGAAATCGTGGTCAGGGTTACGCCCGAGATAAGCTTGTCCGGCCAGCGCCCGGCATAGCGCGCCGCAATCAGGCCCAGCACAATGGCCAAGGGAACCGAGATCACAGCAGCGCAGCCCGCAAGAAACAGCGTATTGCCAAGGCGTTGCTTGATGGATTGCGCAATGTCCGCGCCATTGGTCAGCGCGGTGCCCAGATCGCCGGTCAGGATACCGCCAAGCCAGGAGAAATAACGGGTAAGTGGCGGCTCGTTCAGCCCCATCTGTTCGCGCAGGTTGGCCAGCGCTTGCGGCGTGGCACTTTGACCAAGAATGGCCTGAGCGGTGTCTCCCGGCAGCGCCTCGACGCCCAGAAAGATCACCACCGAGACGGCGAGAAGCAACAGGAGACCCAGCGCTAAGCGCTGGGTCACAAGTTTCAGGACGGGGTGCACGTCGGGTCCCCGGTCAGGCGGTCAGCCAGCACTTGTTAAGTGCCGTGCCGTTCATCAACGTGCCCTGCGGATCGGCGATCCAGCCGCCCACTTCGGCGCGCCGACCTTCGACCCAGTCGTTGAACATCGGCAGGATCAGGCCACCCTCGTCGCGCACGATATGTGCCATTTCCGAGTACAGACCCTTTCGCTTGGCATTGTCGAGTTCCCCGCGTGCGGCCAGCAAAAGCTCGTCGAACTTGGCGTTCTTGAACTTGGTGTCGTTCCATTCGGCGGTCGACAGATAGGCGGTGGTATACATCTGGTCCTGCACCGGACGGCCGCCCCAGTAGCTGGCGCAGAACGGAGCGACGTTCCAGATATCCGACCAGTAGCCGTCATCCGGCTCCAGTTTGACCTGCAGCGGAACGCCTGCCGCATTGGCCGAAGCCGCGAACAGGTTGGCCGCGTCGACGGCACCCGGGAACGCACCCGGAGCAACCTGCAGCAAGATCGGCGAGCCGTCATGGCCGGACTTCTTGTAGAACTCCGCCGCCGCCGCCGCGTCGTATTCGCGCTGCGGAAGGCTGTCGTCAAACAGCGGATAGGCCGCGTTGATCGGGAAGTCGTTGCCCGGGGTGCCGAAGCCACCAAGGATTTTCTCGACCATCTCGCCGCGATTGACTGACATCTTCAACGCCATGCGCAGATCGTTGTTGTCGAAGGGCGCCTTGTCGCAATGCATGATGAAGACATAGTGGCCGGGACCGGCGACCTGCTCGATCACGACATCGGTGTTGCCAGCCAGAAGCTCGACGATCTTGGGGTCGACACGGTTGATCAGATGAACCTGGCCCGACTGGATCGCGGCGGTCCGAGCAGTGTTGTCATTGATCGACAGGACCTCGACCGCATCGGCATGCCCCCGCGACGAATCCCAGTAGTTGGCAAAGCGCTCGAAGGTGGTGATGACGCCAGGCTCGCTGGCGACAACCTTGTAGGCCCCCGTGCCGATCCCGGCTGCCGGAGCGTCGACACCGCCGCCGGGCTGGATGTTCAGGTGGTAGTCGGCGATCAGGAACGGCAGGTCAGCCGCGGCCGACGCAAGCTTTAGCGTGACCATGTCGCCTTCGGCGGTCATCTCGGCAATGCCCTGGACAATGCCAAGTGCGCCGGATTGGGATTTCTCATCGGTGTGGCGCTTCAGCGTCGCGACCACGTCCTCGGCGGTCACCGTGCCGCCGCCGTGATACTCGACACCGGCGCGGATCTTGAACTTCCACTCGGTCGCATCGGCATTGGACGACACTTCCTCGGCCACCCGCATCTCGACGGCGCCATTGGCGTCGACGTCGACGAGGGTCTCGCCCCAGGTGCGGTTGATCATGTAGGGCACGTCCGAAGCGGCCAGCGCCGGGTCAAGCGAGTTGGTGCTTTCGCCGCCAGCAACGCCTGCGCGCAGGATGCCGCCTTTCACAGGTTCGTCGGCATGTGCCGCCTTGGTGAACAGCGCCCCGGCAAGGCCAGCCGAAATCCCCATTGCCGAGGTGCGGCCGATGAATTCGCGGCGGTTCATGCGGCCCTTGCGGACACGCGAAATCATCAGGTCCAGTTGGTCAGTCATGTCTTTCTCCCTGTCGTTTTTCTTTTTTGCAGTCGGGCGGCCATTTTTGATCGCCCTTGTCAGTTCCACAGCGGGCGGCCACGCAGGCCGCCCGCTTCAGTTTGCGTGAATCAGGCGTTCAGCCAGCACTTTGACAGTGCAAAGCCGTTCATCATCGTCCCCTGCGGGTTGGCAACCCAGCCACCCACTTCGGCGCGGCGGCCTTCAACCCAGTCGTTGAACATCGGGCAGATCAGACCGCCCTCGTCGCGCAGGATGTTCGCCATTTCAGTGTAGACACCCTTGCGCTTGGCCCCGTCAAGCTCGCCCCGGGCCGCAACCAGAAGCTCGTCGAACTTGGCATTCTTGAACCGGGTGTCGTTCCACTCAGCTGTCGAAAGGTAAGCGGTCGTGTACATCTGGTCCTGCACCGGGCGTCCGCCCCAATAGCTGGCGCAGAAGGGTGCCACGTTCCAGACATCCGACCAGTAGCCGTCATCGGGCTCCAGCTTGATCTGCAGCGGCACGCCCGCCGCATTGGCCGAAGCCGCGAACAGGTTGGCCGCGTCGACGGCACCCGGGAACGCGCCCGGGGCAACCTGCAGCAGGATCGGCGATCCGTCATGGCCGGACTTCTTGTAGAACTCGGCCGCCGCCGCCGCGTCGTACTCACGCTGCGGGATGCTGTCGTCGAACAAGGGGTAGGCCGCGTTGATCGGGAAGTCGTTGCCGGGGCTGCCGAAGCCGCCAAGGATCTTTTCCACCAACTCACCCCGGTTGATCGACATCTTCAACGCCATCCGCAGGTCGTTGTTGTCGAAGGGTGCCTTGTCGCAGTGCATGATGAAGACATAGTGGCCGGGGCCAGCCGCGCGTTCGACCGCGATGTTGGTGTCGCCCGCCAGAAGAGCCACGATCTTCGGGTCAAGCCGGTCGATCATGTGGACCTGTCCAGCCTGCAGCGCCGCCGAACGGGCGGTGGCGTCGTTGATGATCAGGATCTCGACCGCATCAGCATGGCCGCGCGACGAATCCCAATAGTTGGCGTGCTTTTCAAACGTGGTGATCACGCCCGCTTCGTTCGAGACGACCTTGTAGGGGCCGGTGCCATTGCCCGCAGCCGGGTTGTCGACGCCACCGCCCGGCTGGATGACCAAGTGATAGTCTGCGATCAGGAACGGCAGGTCGGCATTGGCCGACGCGAGCTTTAGCGTCACCATGTCGCCTTCGGCACTCATTTCACTGATGCCCTGCACGATGCCGAGGGCGCCCGACTGGGCTTTCTCGTCCGTGTGGCGCTTCAGCGTCGCAATCACATCATCAGCCGTGACCGTGCCGCCGCCATGATATTCCATGCCCGAACGGATCTTGAACTTCCACTCGGTCGCATCGGCGTTCGACGAGACTTCCTCGGCAATCCGCATTTCGACCGCGCCGGTTTCGCTGACGTCGACCAGAGCTTCGCCCCAGGTGCGCAGGATCGAATAAGGTGCCGGCGAGGCAGACAACGCCGGGTCCAGCGTATCGGTGCTTCCCCCGCCCGAGATGCCAAGCTTCAGCGTGCCGCCCTTCTTGGGCTCCTCGGCCATTGCAGCCTTGCTGAACAGCGCCCCGGCCAAGGCCGTCGAGACCCCAAGCGCCGTCGTGCGGCCGACGAACTCGCGCCGGGTCATCCGGCCCTTCTTCGCTTGCGCCAGCATCCAGTCAAGTTGGTTGTGCTTGTCGTTCATCGCCGTCTCCAAGTTGGCCCCTCGAACTCAGAGGGGGATTCTTTTGTTGATTCCCTAGTCAATAGACCGCGTCTCGAAGTTCGGAACAAATGGTTTCTTGACAGGCTCAGACAAACTCTCGTTCTACCTCGTCATGCCACTGGCGCTCGAACACCAATCGCTCGCCTTCCCAGGCCTCCAGTTTCGCCGACATCCGCAGATGCGTGGCGGTCGCGGTCATCTCGGCACTGGCGCAGGTTCGCACGCCCCAGGCCCCGCGCGACAGACGCTGTTCCCAGACGTGGACGGCGCGGGCGGAAAGGGGATCGTCGGGGTGGATCTCCCAGCGCTCGGTCAGACTTTCGCCGCTGACCAACCCGTGATCCAGGTTCTCGCTGTCACCCTGATCATCCTCGACTATCAGGGTCTGGATGCCGGTGATCAGATCGCGCTCGACCCGGCGCCTAGCCTGACCCGGCCGGATCACCCGGTGCGCCCAGGGCTTCGCATGTTCGACCGGGGGAGGCACCCATTCCGCAGCGTCCGCCCCCCGATGGACCGGCAGCGTCAGACTGCCGCTGGTGACAGTCAGCACCCCCGCTTCGGGCGAGGGCCAGACAAAGGGCCAATAGCTGTTCGACAAGGCCAGCCGCAACCGGTGCCCTGCCGCCAGCCGGTATCCCGTCTGGTCCAGCGCAAAAGCGAGGTCTACCACCTGCCCCGGCACCATCTGCACCGGTGCCTCGCAGCTGTCACGGTGGCACAGGTTCAGCATCCCATGCGCAATCCGGACCGAGGCCCCGTCTGGCCCCACATCACACAGCCGCGCCACCATAAAGCCCAGGGGCTTGTCCGAAGACAGCCGCAACCGCAGTTCCGCCGCCCCCAGAAGCTGCAGGTCAGCCGCCAGCACATCGCCGTCAAAGCATAGCGACATCGCATCGTCGCCCGCCTGATCCCCCGGCATTTCGGCGTTCAGGCCCATCGGGAAAAACTCTCCCGCCTCCAGCCCAAGATGCTGCGGGGTAGAAAGCGACCGCGAAAAGGCCTCGGCTTCCTCTCTGCCCAAATATCCCACGGGGGTGCGGGGGCGTGAAACCTCCGCTCCGACGCTGGCCAGATGCAGAACCTCGGTCGTCACCCTTTGCGAGGGCCAAGCCCCCTCCTCCACCCAATGCCCCGCCCGTTGCCGCGCACTGGCATTCGGCGGTTCGGAATGCAGGATATAGGCGCGATAGACCGGGTCAGCCTCGGCGCCGTTTTGAATACCTTTCAGCCAGCGGTCCCACCAGCGGATCGCCATCTGCAGGAACCCGACCTTTGGCCCCGGCACAGCGGTATGGGGATACTGATGCACCCAGGGCCCGACCACGCCCTTGGTCGGCGCAGGCGAATGTTCCACCAGCGCTGCGACCGTGTTCATGTAATTGTCGGCCCAGCCGCCCCAGATCATCGCCGGCACGATGTTGCGCGCCCAGTCCTCACCGACCGAGCCGTGCTTCCAGTAGGCATCCTTCGCCTGATGCGCCGCCCAGCGCGGGGTCAGCCAGGGCTGCGCCTCCAGCCGCTGCAGCCAGTCACCCTTCCAGTCGTTGCGCAACAACGGATCGGCCGGGCGCGAGGAAAACGCCAGCATCACCGCGCCCCAACCGAAATTCTCGCCCAGAAGGCAGCCGCCCTTGAAATGGATGTCGTCGGCAAACCGGTCGGTGGTCGAGCATACCGACACCACCGCTTTCAACGCGGGAGGCTGGCGAAACGCGGTCTGCAGGCAGTTGAAGCCGCCCCAGCTTTTCCCCATCATCCCGACATTGCCAGAACACCAGGGCTGCACCGCCAACCAGGCAATCACCGCTTCAGCGTCGCGCAGTTCCTGCTCGGAGTATTCGTCATCCATCAGCCCCTGACTGTCGCCATTGCCGCGCATGTCGACGCGGATGCAGGCATAACCATGCCCAGCGACATACGCATGCATCATCTCGTCACGCGGCAAGGTGCCGTCGCGCTTGCGATAGGGGATGTATTCCAGCACCGCCGGGACCGGATGAGCCAGCGCATCTGTGGGCAACCAAAGCCGCGCCGAAAGGCGGATACCATCGGGCAGCGGAATGCCCACGTCATCTTCTACGCTGATCGCATGGGGAAGGTCGGTTCGAATGGTCATGGTGTCCCCTCTTTGCCGCATCAGACGCCGGGATGGTGGCCCCTGCCGCGCCTGTTCCCGCCCAAGGCTGGCGCTTCCGCGACATTATCCCTGCTGGAGCGGCCCCAGCAGCAATATCTGCACATCCGCCACATTGGTCCCCGTAGCCCCGGTGATCAGCAGATCCCCCGCCAACCCCAGCGCCCGGTGACTGTCATTGTCGGCAAGCAAAGCCGCCGGATCACCGCCTGCCTTGCGGATACGCGCCAAGGTTCCGCCGTCCACGATTCCGCCCGCCGCATCGGTCGGCCCGTCGCGGCCATCGGTGCCACCGGACAGAAAGACCAACGGCCGCCCCAGGTCCGGCATCGTCATCGCCACCCGCAAGGCAAGCTCTTGATTGCGACCGCCTTTGCCGGTGCCGCGCAGGGTTACAGTGGTTTCACCACCAAAGATCAGGCACGGACCAGAGGTCGCTGCCGCTGCCAAAATCTCGGCCGCCGCAGCCGCGACATCGCCGACCAGCCGGTCATTGACGATGCGTGCCCCCGCACCACAAGCCGCCGCTGCAGCCGCCAGACTGGCCCGGTTCGACCCGATAAGGTGGTTTCTCGCCTTCGGGACGTTGGCCTGGGCATCCTCCGGCGTGTCCAGATGCGCCCGGACCGCCACTGGCAGGTCAGCCCACAACCCGCGCCTTTGCAACAGCCGCCGCGCATCACCCTTTGTCCCCAACGGCGCCACCGTCGGACCCGAGGCGATGGCGCGCAGATCGTCGCCGATCACGTCCGACAAGATGTATCCAGTGACCGGCGCAGGCGCGGCAAGCCGCAGCATGCCGCCGCCCTTCAGCCGCGAAAGCTGCTGGCGGATCAGATTGATCTCGGTGATCTCGAACCCGTTGGCCAACAAAAGCCGGTTCACCGCCACCTTGTCGGCCAACGTCAAACCCTTGGCGGGCGCGGGCAACAGCGCTGATCCCCCGCCACTGATCAGCGCGATGACCCGGTCCTGTTCACCCGCCGACTGCAAAAGGTCAGCCACCGCCGCCCCCGCCGCCGCACCGTTCTCGTCCGGCACCGGATGCCCCGCCGCCATGACAGTCGCTCCGGCCAAAGGGCGGGCGTTCTCGTAGTTGGTGACCACCAACGCCCGCACCGGCGCACCCGTCAGCATGTCCAGCGCCGCCTCCGCCATTGGCACCGCCGCCTTGCCGACCGCGATGACGATGTAGGCACCCCCTTGCGAGGGTGCAGGGGCGGGATGCGCCAGAAATGCGCGCCGCAGCGCCCCGGCAGGGTCGGCTGCCGCAACAGCAGCCTGAAACAGCCGGACCGCTTCGGCGCGCAGGTCCATCAGGCCCCCGCGATCTGGCGGGCTTTGGCCACCAGCACCTCGGCCTGCCGGATCGACGCATAGTCGATCAACCGTCCGTCCAGCGACACCGCACCCTTGCCTTGGGCTGCGGCCTCGATCATTGCCTCAAGGATGCGCTTGGCACGGGTGACCTCCTTTTCCGACGGGCTCATCACCTCGTTGGCCAATGCGATCTGGCTGGGGTGGATCGCCCATTTGCCCTCACAGCCCAGAACGGCGGCCCGGGCAGCGGCGGCGCGATAGCCGTCGGGGTCGGAAAAGTCGCCGAAGGGACCATCCACCGGCCGCAACCCGTTGGCCCGCGCCGCGACCACCATCCGCGCCAGCGCATAGTGCCACATGTCGCCCCAATGCACCGCGCGGCTGCCGTCTTCCAGCGGATCGGTCAGCACCGAATAGTCCGGATTGACCCCGCCAATGATCGTCGTGCGGGCCCGCGTCGAGGCGGCATAATCGGCCACACCGAAATGCAGGCTTTCATTTCTTTTGGACGCTTTTGCAATCTCCGTGACGTTCTGCATTCCAAGCGCGGTTTCGATGATATGCTCAAATCCGATGCGCTTTCTATAGCCCTTTGCATCCTCGATTTGCGTGACCATCATATCGACCGCATAGACATCCGCCGCTGTCCCCACCTTGGGGATCATGATCAGATCCAGCCGCCCGCCGGCCTCTTCCACCACCTCGACCACGTCGCGGTACATGTAGTGCGTGTCCAGCCCGTTGATGCGGACCGACATGGTCTTCTTGCCCCAGTCGATCTCGTTCAGCGCCTTGATGATGTTGCGCCGGGCCTGCACCTTGTCATCCGGTGCGACTGCATCTTCAAGGTCCAGAAAGATCACATCCGCATCAGATTGCGCTGCCTTTTCAAACATTTGCGGCGCGCTTCCCGGCACCGCCAGTTCCGAGCGGTTCAGGCGGGCTGGGGCTTGTTCGATGGGGTGAAAGCTCATGAGGCGAATCCTTTGCGGCTGGGGTTCAGTGACGGGCGACAGACAAGGACGATCTCGGCACCCACTGTCAAGCAATAAAATTTCTCGCGACGACCATGTCGCGCAACTTCCTGTCAACCCCTTGCGGCCTCCTGCGGCAGGCGGGAAGCGTAATAAAACGCGATGGCCCGGGCCCGGCTTTTCACCCCCAGCTTTTCAAAAAGGTTGGAAAGATGAAATTTCACCGTATTGGCCGATATGCCGAAATCCCGCGCCAGATCCTTGTTGGTCAGGCCCTGCGCCAATGCCTCCAACAACGCCCTTTCGCGCCGGGTTAATTGCGAAATCGGATCTGCCTGCAATTCGCGGACATCCAGAAACGGAAATACCATTTGCCCGGATGCCACCGCCATACAGGTTTCCGGCAGACGCTCCACCGCGCCCCCCCGACCGACAAAACCCGCCGCCCCGGCCAGCATCGCCGCGCGGGCCACTTCGCCTCCGCGTTCGTCGCCGTAGACCACGATCCGGGGGGCGCCAGGCTGGTCGCGCAGGACCTCGATCAGCTTCTGGCCGCCCAGCACCGGCAGGTTCCAGTCGATCACCGCGACCCTGACCGGCACCCGCATGACCGCACCCAGCAGGCCCTCGGCAGTCGCAACTGTCACCACCAGCGAGAATCGGGGATCGCGGTCGAAAAGTTCCGACATCGCCTGCAGGACCAGCGGATTTCCATCCGCCAGCGCCAGGTCGATCAGACGATTGCTATCGCTAACAGATGTCAAGAAGTGCCTTTCTTCCGCAAAAACCACCCAAACAGACAGGTATGCTACCGGCATACCTATGTATTCCTACCAGCATGGGTAGTAATTTTCCCATTATCATGGATACCCAAAAGCAGGAGTAAGGCAGGTTGTAACAGTTTCGCAAACGGAATTTGCTGAAGGCTAAGAAAATTCCACGAGGCCGCCGATGAACGCAACGATCTTTCCCGCCCTTGAAATTCCCGAGACGCTTGCCGCCGGTCCCGGCCCCGGCAACACCGATGCGCGGGTTCTTGCGGCTTTTGCCCGGGCCGGGGTCTCGGACCACATGCAGGCCGATGTCCTGCGTGGCCTGATCGAATGCAAGCTGATGCTGCGCCAGCTTTGGGGGACCGCGAACGCCCACACCTTTGGCGTCGCCGGGACCGGATGGTCCGGGCTTGACTGCATGCTGTCAGCGATCCTGCCTGGCGATACGGTCGTGGCCTTCGCCAACGGCACCTTTTCCGGCATCGACGGCCTGACGATCCGGATGAAGGCCGCCATGCGTGAAGATCTGGCGGCAGACCCGATGGACCCGAAACCTGCCGGGGTGACGATCATCACCGTGCCGCACGGCCAGTCGGTGACCGGAGACCTTGTGGCCAGAACGCTGGCGGAAAAGCGCCCCAAATGGGCCTTCATGGCACATTGGGAAACCGGTTCGGGCCGGGTGAATGACCTGGCTGGTTTTTCCGACGCCTGCCTTGCGCATGGGGCGATGGGGCTGGTCGATGCGGTGTCGTCACTGGGCGTCGCGGATTTTGCCATCGACGATTACCCGGGCGTCGTCGGCTGGGCCTCTTGCCCGCAAAAGGGGGTGCTGTGCCTGCCCCTGACCTATGCGCCGGTCAGTTTCACCGACCGTTACATCGCCGAAGTCCGAAAGACCGGCTGCGCGTCCTACGTCCACCATCCGGTGCTGGAGGCGCGGCACTGGGGCGTGATCGACGGGCAGGATGTGACGACGCCCACCTACCACCGCACCCATTCGGCCTATGCCATCGCGGCATTTCACGAGGCGCTGCGTATCACCCTGCAGCACGGTCGCGCGGCAAAGGCACGTGACTATGCGTTCCACGAAGCCGCGCTACGGGCTGCGGTCATGGCGATGGGCTGCACTGTGACGTCCGACATGACCAGCCTTGTGGTCCTGAACCTGCCCGCAACCCTTGCAGGCCGCGAAAAAGAACTGGTGCAGAAAGCCCGGGCCAAGGGTTTCGGCATCTGGCCGACCCTGTCCGAGCCGGTGCAAGTGCGCATCGGCATCCTGAACCAGCTGTCCGAGCCTGCAATCACCAACATCGTCCGGCGCTTTGCCGCGATGCTGTCCGAACTCGGCGCTGACATCAACATGACAAAGGTGCTGGCCGGATTGTCGCGGCACTATGCCACCGCCGTAGCCGCCGAATGATCAACAAGGGGAGGGGTCAGCGCATGGATATCCATGAATATCAGGCCAAGGAAATACTGAAATCGTTCGGCGTCACCGTACCGGAAGGCGCGCTGGCCTATAGCCCCGAACAGGCGGCTTATCGGGCGCGTGAGATGGGCGGCAACGCCTGGGTCGTCAAGGCGCAAGTCCATGCCGGGGGACGGGGCAAGGCGGGTGGGGTCAAGCTCTGCAAGACTGACCACGAAATTCTCGACGCAAGTTCCGCCATGTTCGGGATGAAGCTGGTGACCCACCAGACCGGCCCCGAAGGAAAGGGCGTCTACCGGGTCTATGTCGAAGCCGCGACCGCCTTTGACCGCGAGATCTATCTGGGCTTCGTCCTTGACCGGTCTTCTCAGCGGATCATGATCGTAGCTTCGGCCGAAGGCGGCATGGAGATCGAGGAAATCTCGGCCACCCGTCCCGACAGCATCGTCCGCCAGACCGTGGAACCCGCCGTGGGCCTGCGTGATTTCCAAGCGCGCGAGATTGCCTTTGCCTTGGGCATCCCGCCGGACCTGACCCAGCAGATGGTCCGCACCCTGCAAGGCTGCTTTCGCGCCTTCACCGATCTGGACGCCACCATGGTCGAGATCAACCCCTTGGTCATCACCGCTGACCGCCGGATCATGGCGCTGGACGCCAAGATGACCTTCGACACCAATGCGCTGTTCCGGCATCCGCAAATCTCGGAGCTGCGCGACAAAAGCCAGGAAGACCCGCGCGAAAGCCGGGCTGCCGACCGGGGGTTGGCCTATATCGGGCTGTCGGGCAACATCGGCTGCATCGTGAATGGCGCAGGCCTTGCGATGGCGACGATGGACACGATCAAGCTGGCGGGTGGCGAGCCTGCGAATTTTCTGGATATCGGCGGCGGGGCGACACCGGAGCGGGTGGCCAAGGCGTTCCGGCTGGTCACCTCGGACAAGAACGTGCAGGCGGTGCTGGTCAACATCTTCGCCGGGATCAACCGCTGCGACTGGGTGGCCGAAGGCGTGGTGCAGGCCTTGAAGATGGAACCGGTCGACGTGCCGGTGATCGTGCGGCTTGCCGGGACCAACGTCGAGGAGGGCCAGAAAATCCTGGCCAAGTCCGGCCTGCCGATCATCCGCGCCAATTCCCTGATGGAGGCAGCCACCCGCGCCGTCACCGCCTGGAAAAACGACACCGCCCAGAACTCCAGACTGAGGGCCTCAGAATGAGCATCTTCATCAACCGCGACAGCCGCATCATCGTGCAGGGCATCACCGGCCGGATGGCGCAGTTTCACACCAAGGAAATGCTGGACTACGGCAGCAACGTCGTCGGTGGCGTGGTCCCCGGCAAGGGCGGCGAAAAGGTGTTTGGCGTGCCGGTCTTCAACACGGTGAAAGAGGCCGTGGCCGCAACCGGCGCGGATACGTCGCTGGTCTTCGTCCCCCCACCCTTTGCCGCCGACAGTATAATGGAAGCCGCAGACGGCGGCATCCGCTATTGCGTCTGCATCACCGACGGCATCCCGGCGCAGGACATGATCCGGGTGAAACGCTACATGCTGCGCTACCCGCGTGAGCGGCGCATGGTTCTGACCGGCCCGAACTGTGCGGGCACCATCACCCCCGGACAGGCCCTTTTGGGGATCATGCCGGGGCATATCTATCTGACCGGCCCGGTGGGGATCGTCGGACGTTCGGGCACGCTGGGCTATGAGGCGGCACAGCAGTTGAAAGACCTTGGCATCGGAGTCTCCACCTCGGTCGGCATCGGCGGCGATCCGATCAACGGCTCCAGCTTCCGCGACATTCTTGAGGAGTTCGAGAAAGACCCCGCTACCGAAGTCGTCTGCATGATCGGCGAAATCGGCGGTCCGCAAGAGGCCGAAGCCGCCGCCTATATCCAAAGCCACATGACCAAGCCGGTGATCGCCTATATCGCAGGCCTGACCGCGCCCAAGGGCCGGACGATGGGCCATGCCGGGGCGATCATCTCGGCCTTTGGCGAAAGTGCTTCGGAAAAGGTGGAAATCCTGACAGCGGCGGGGGTTACCGTGGCCGAAAACCCCTCGGTGATCGGGTCGACCATCGCCCGGGTGCTGCAGGGCCGCGCGGCATAGAGGGAGGGGTTGCGATGACGAAACCCAGGGTTCTGGTGACCCGCCGCTGGCCGGTGGCGGTGGAAGAAAAGATGGCACAGGTCTTTGACATCGACCTGAACCCCTCTGACACGCCCCTGTCCGAGGCCACCTTGCGCGATGCGATGGGCCAGTATGACGCGATCCTGCCGACCGTGACCGACCGCCTGCCTGCGGCGGTCTTTCAGGGGGATGCGCGGACCCGGATTGTTGCAAACTACGGGGTGGGCTTTGCCCATATCGACACCGAAGCCGCCAAGGCACGCGGCATCGCGGTGACCAACACGCCGGACGTGCTGTCCGACTGCACCGCCGACATCGCGATGACCCTGATGCTGATGGTCGCCCGCCGCGCAAGTGAGGGTGAACGCGAGCTGCGGGAAGGCCGCTGGACCGGATGGCGGCCGACGCATCTCATCGGCACCAAGGTCTCTGGTGCCACGCTGGGCATCATCGGCTTTGGCCGCATCGGTCAGGCCATGGCACAGCGGGCGCATTTCGGGTTCGGGATGAAAATCCTGGTCCAGAACCGCTCGCCCGTCCCGAATGAGGTGCTGGCGCGCTACAACGCCGTGCAGGTCGCGACCGTGGAAGCCCTGCTGCCGCAATGCGATTTCGTGTCCCTGCATTGTCCCGGAGGGGCGGCTAACCGGCATCTGATCAACGGCCCAAGGCTGGACCTGATGCGCCCCGGTGCCTTGCTGATCAACACCGCGCGGGGTGAGGTGGTGGATGAACACGCCCTTGCCCAGGCGCTGTGGTTTGGCGCCATCGGCGGCGCGGGTCTGGACGTCTATGACCGAGAGCCTGCCATTCCCCGGGAACTCCTGGGCGCAGACAACCTTGTCCT
>CAIXBE010000310.1 GCA_903917595.1 uncultured Rhodobacterales bacterium | reverse complement strand
CTGGGCGAACGCACCGCGCGCAGCATTGCTGCCGGGGTGGACATCGCCCTGCATTGCAACGGCGACTTGGCGGATATGGCCGAGGTCGCGACGGCCGCAGGTGACATGGGCCCCGCCGCCACAGCGCGGGCCATGGCTGCGGTGGCGGCCCGGGGACCGGCATTGCAGGACATCGACGCCGTGCTGGCGGAGCTTGCGCATGGCTGACGACCCCGGCTGGGACCAACCCGAGCGTGTGCCCACAGAAGACCGTCTGGCAGCCGAGGCGCTGATCGTCGATGTCGTCGGCTTTGAAGGGCCGCTGGACCTCCTTTTGATGCTGTCACGCACGCAAAAGGTTGATCTGCGGCGGATTTCGGTCCTGCATCTGGCCGAGCAATATCTGGTATTTGTCGAGCAGGCGCAAAGCCTTCGGATCGAACTTGCTGCCGATTATCTGGTGATGGCGGCCTGGCTGGCCTTTCTGAAGTCCCGCCTTCTGCTGCCGCCCGAACCCGGTGAGGCGGGGCCAAGCGCCGAGGATCTGGCCGCACATCTGGCCTTTCAGCTGGAACGCCTGGCCGCGATGCGCGATGCGGCGGCGCGGCTGATGGCGCGTGACCAGCTTGGCCGCGACTTCTTTGCCCGGGGCCTGCCCGAAGATGTGACCCACCAAAGGGTTGTCCACTACACCGCGACCCTTCTCGACCTGATGCGCGCGTATGCGATGATCCGCACCAAGGACGAATTTCGCCCCTTCGTGCTTGACCGCGAACACGTCTACACGATGGAGCAGGCGCTGGACCGGATGCGCGGTCTGATCGGTTATGCCGGCGACTGGGCGACATTGACCAGCTTTCTGCCCGAAGGCTGGAATGAAACTCCGATGGCCCGCAGGTCAGCCCTTGCCGCGCATTTCGCCGCTGTCCTTGAACTGGCCAAACGCGGTCAGGTAACCCTGCGTCAGGGCGAGACCTTCGCCCCCATCGAACTGCGCAGGAGGGGGGAGTGATGGAGGAAACAGACAGCTTGTTCGACGCGCCGCCGATGGGCGATCAGGAACGCATGGTCGAAGCTATCCTCTTTGCCATGGCCGACCCGGTGACCTTGGCCGAACTGACCGCCCGTCTGCCGCATGGCTCTGATCCGGCCGAGGCGCTGGTGCATCTGGCCCGCCGCTATGAAGGGCGGGGGGTCAATCTGGTCAAGGTCGGCGATGCCTACGTCATGCGCACCGCCGCCGATCTGGGCCACCTGATGCGCCGCGAAACGGTCGAGACCCGCAAGCTGTCGCGCGCCGCAATCGAGACGCTGGCAATCGTGGCCTACCACCAGCCGGTCACCCGCGCCGAGATCGAGGAAATCCGTGGCGTCGCCGTCAGTCGCGGCACGGTGGATCAGTTGCTGGAACTGGACTGGATCCGGCTTGGCCGCCGCCGGATGACCCCGGGCCGTCCGGTGACCTTTGTGGTGACCGAGGCGTTTCTGGACCACTTCGGTCTCGAATCCGCTCGTGACCTGCCGGGGCTGAAGGAATTGCGGGCCGCGGGGTTGCTGGATAACCGACCGGCACCGGGGCTGGCCGTGCCTGACGACGACGAAGCCTTGACCGGCCAAAGCGAACTTTTCGAAGATTGAGAGGTCTGAAATGGACTTGAATGGGCTTTTCACGATGCTGTCGCGGATCTTCATCCGCTCGGCTGTCAGGACCGGTATTGATTATGCCGTACGCGGAGGGAAACCAGATCAGGACCTGACACCCGAGGAGCGTCAGCAGGCCAAGGCAGCAAGACAAATGGCGCAAAAGGCGCAAAAGGTCGCCCGTCTGGGACAACGGTTCCTGAAGTAGCCAGAATCCTTGTTCACGGATGGCAGGAACTGTCCCGATCAGGCGCGCAGACTGAAATGCCGGGTCAGCCGATCCTGAACTGCTTTGCCAGCTTCAGCCCCTGACCCTGATAATTCGATGAAATCCCGGTGCCATACAGGGTCTCCGGCCGCTCGCTCATCCGCTCGTAAACCAGCCGCCCGACGACCTGACCATGCTCCAGCACAAAGGGTGCCTCATGGCAGCGCACCTCCAGCACGCCGCGCGACCCGCTGCCGCCCGCCGCCGCATGGCCAAAGCCGGGATCAAAGAACCCTGCGTAATGCACCCGGAATTCACCGACCATTGCCAGATAGGGGGCCATCTCGGCGGCATAATCCGGCGGGATCGTCACCGCCTCGCGGCTGACCAGAATGTAGAACGCCCCGGGGTCCAAAATGATCTGGCCATTGCGGCTATGCAGCTCCTCCCAGAAATCGGACGCCGGATAATGCCCGATCCGGTCCAGATCGACCACTCCGGCATGTGGCTTGGCGCGGTAGCCGACCAGAGTGCCGCTGGCGGGTTGCAGGTCGACGGAAAAGCCCAGGCCTTCGGAAATCACCGCCTGACCTGACACCAGCGGATCGGCTGCATGCAGCGCGGTCAGGGCGGCATCGTCCAGCACGGCCTGGCCCATGCGAAAGCGGATCTGGTTCAGCCGCTGCCCGGCGCGGACCAGGACGGAAAAGCTGCGCGGGCAGACCTCGGCATACAGGGGGCCGGTGTAACCCTCGGGAATGCGGTCAAACTCGATCCCGCCGTCGGTGATGGTGCGGGTCAGAAGGTCCAGTCGGCCAGACGAGCTTTTGGCATTGGCGACCGCCGTGATCCCGGCAGGCAGGGCCAGCCGCTCAGCCAGGGGAATAAGGTAAACGCAGTTCTTTTCCAGCACCGCGCCGGCTGTCAGGTCGACCTTGTGCATGGTGAATTCGTCCAGCCGGTCCAGAACCCTCCGACCCTTGCCCGCCAGAAACGAGGCGCGGACCCGGTATGCAACGGTGCCCAGCCGCAGATCAAGGCTGGCCGGTTGCAGCTGGTCGTCCAGCACCGGGGGACCCGCGGCAATCGCGCCATCAGCGATCAACCGGCGCAGGGCTTGTGACGGCAACACTCCACTTTTCATTCGGTCCCCGCCTCATGCGTTTGAAACGAAACCGCCCGCGCTGCCGGTTGGCAGGCGGGCGGCTTTGTAGTGGTCGGGCCGGAGAGATTCGAACTCTCGACCTCCCGCCCCCCAGACGGACGCGCTAACCAGGCTGCGCTACGGCCCGACACGGGGCGATACATAACGAGTTTCCAAGGCAGGGCAAGCGGTAAAGCGCATGGGCCGGGTCAGATCAGGCCGCCATCGGCGCGTGCGGCCATCTGCGCGCGAAGCGCGGCAAGGCGGCGGGCGAGGGGTGCGATTTTCGGGGCGGCAACAAACAGCGATTCGGTGGGCAAAGCCCTGATTAGGCTGGAGAAACTTGCGTCATCACGCAGGGTGGGTCGGGCCGGGGCAGGGGCTGGAACCGCAGCCGGAACCGCAGCAGCGGCGGCGAAAAGCGGCAGGTCGGGAATCTGGTCTACCGGTCCAAGCGCGGCCACCAGGTCGGCAAAGGCAGCCGGGTTGTCGCCAAACTCCCGCGCGTCAATCGCTGCCTCCGACAGGACAGGCGCCGCAGCGGCAAGGGAAACATCTTCGACCTCAATCGGATCGCCCCCGCCGTCCGCATCAAGTGCGGCCATCAGGCTTGCTTCATCCAGATCAATGCCCTGCGTCACCAGATCGCCCAGCCCCACCGAATCATCCGACAGACCGGCCACATGCCGCGTGCCCTGATCACGCAGGATCTTTTGCACGCCGCGGATCGTCAGCCCCTCGTCATGCAAAAGCCGTTTGATCCCGGCCAGCAGCGCCACGTCGGTCGGACGGTAATACCGCCGCCCGCCCGCCCGCTTGACCGGTTTTATCTGCACAAACCGGCTTTCCCAGAACCGCAGCACATGCGCGGGCGTTTCCAGCACATCAGCGACTTCGCTGATGGTGCGAAAGGCGTCCGGGGACTTGTCCATACCTCAAGTCCCTTCAGCGCTTCTTCCCGGCTGCGACGCGATCTTTCATCAGATGCGAGGGGCGGAAGGTCAGCACCCGGCGGGGCGAGATTGGAACTTCTTCACCCGTCTTCGGGTTGCGGCCGACGCGCGCGGTCTTGGCCCGCACCGAGAAGGTGCCAAAGGACGAGATCTTGACCGTCTCACCCGAAGCCAGCGTATCGGACATGTGCTGCAGCACGCTTTCCACCAGCGAGGCGGATTCGTTCCGGCTAAGGCCAACCTCGCGGAACACCGCTTCGCTCAGGTCCATCCGGGTCAAAGTCTTGTCACTCATCTCGTCCCCCACGAGTTCATTCACGCAAGGATGCGGCGGATGGGATAACGAGTCAATATCAACCAGTTGGATCAACTACTTGAGGCGTGAAATTAACTGTCCTTACCAACGAAGGACAACCGAACCCCAGGCAAGACCGCCGCCGATCGCCTCGGTGACCAGAAGATCGCCAGGCTTGATCTGGCCGCGCGCCTTACCAACTGACAGCGCCAGCGGGATCGACGCGGCACTGGTGTTGCCATGGTCCTGCACCGTGACGATCACCCGGTCCATCGGCACCTGCATTCGTTTTGCGGTGCCTTCGATGATGCGGATATTGGCCTGATGCGGCACGATCCAGTCGACATCTTCCGGCGACAATCCAGCCTTTTCAAGCGCGCTGTGAGCAGTTTCGGCAAGCTTTTCAATGGCATGACGAAAGACTTCCTTGCCTTCCATCACCAGATGACCCGTGGTCCCGGTCGAGGTGCCGCCATTGACATAAAGGATGTCGCGGAAGCGGCCGTCGGAATGCAGGTCGGTTGACAGGATGCCCCGGTCGGCATTGGTGCCCGACTCTTCGCTCGCCTCCAGCACCAGCGCCCCGGCCCCGTCGCCGAACAGGACACAGGTGCCCCGGTCCTTCCAGTTCATCAACCGGCTGAAGGTTTCCGCCCCGATCACCAGCACCCGGGTCGCCTGTCCCGACAGGATCAGCGCATTGGCGTTGGTCAGGGCAAAAACGAATCCGGCGCAGACCGCCTGCACGTCAAAGGCAAAGCCGCTCGTCATGCCCAAACCAGCCTGCACCATGGTTGCAACCGAAGGAAAGGTCAGATCGGGCGTCGATGTGGCCACGATGATCGCGTCGATGTCACCCGCTTGCAGCCCGGCATCAGCCAGCGCCGCCTGTGCCGCGCGGATGGCAAGGTCCGAGGTCATCTGCCCTTCGGCCGCGAAATGGCGCCGCTCGATCCCCGAGCGCGAGCGGATCCATTCGTCTGACGTGTCGATGATGGCTTCGAATTCGGCGTTCGGGACGACCCGGTCGGGCAGGTAATGCCCGACGCCCTTGACTGTGGCGCGTTTCGTCATGCGGTGGTCGTGTCCTCTGGCCCGGCAACCTCTGACCCTGTGGCTTCTGGGCCGGAATCGTCGGCATCCTGCCCCGCAACCCCAGAGGATGCAACCCGCGCCGCCAGACGTTCGATAAAGCGGACCTGCGCCAGTTGGTGCGCAAGTCCGATGGCCGCAGCGACCCCGGTTTCGTCCGCCGACCCATGCGATTTGACAACCGTGCCATTCAGCCCAAGGAAAACTCCGCCATTCACGCGGCGTGGGTCGATACGTTTTTGCAGGCGTTTCAAAGAGTTCAGCGCCAGAAGTGCCGCAAACCGCGACATGATCCCGGCTCCAAACGCCTCACGCAGGAAATCCGAGATCAGACGTGCAGTGCCCTCAGCCGTCTTCAGCGCGACGTTGCCGGTAAAGCCGTCTGTCACAATCACATCGACCCGGTCCGACGGCAGGTCATTGCCTTCGATAAAGCCAACAAAGTCGAAGTCGCCCGCCGTAGCCACCGCAGGCATCCGGTCATGCGCCTCTTTCAGCTCGGCGCGGCCCTTGTGTTCTTCGGTGCCGACATTCAGCAGGCCGATGCGCGGGCGGGTCAGGCCAAGCCCGTTCCTGGCATAGGCCGCGCCCATGGTGGCAAAGGTCAAAAGATCGTCCGCCTCGGCCCGGACATCAGCGCCGACGTCCAGCATCAGGTTGAACCCGCCGGGATTGCGCGACGGCCAGAGACAAGAAATCGCCGGACGGTTCACCCCCGGCAACTTGCGCAGGCGCAGCATCGACACGGCCATCAAGGCCCCGGTATTGCCGCAGGAGACTGCAGCCGACGCCTCGCCCGACTTGACGCAGTCGATGGTTGACCACATCGAGGTTCCAGCGCCGTGGCGCATGACATGGGCCGGTTTGTCCGACATCGTCACCACCCGGGGGGCGTGACGCAGGGTGCAACGATCCTGAAGAATCGGGTGCTGGGCAATCAATGGCAGCAGCACCGCCTCATCGCCATGCAGGATCGCCCCCATCTCGGAATGGCGTTCCATCGAAATGGCAAGACCGGCAACAACTGCTGCCGGTCCGCGGTCGCCGCCCATGGCGTCAACCGAAATGATCACTTCGCCAAGGGGCGCAGCCGACGCGGGTCCAGGTCCGGAGGTCATGGAATGGGACGCGCGTCGCGCGGCTTACGCCGCATCCTCGTCGACGTCGACTTCGCGGCCGACAGCAACAACCTGACGCGAATCATAGTGGCCGCAGGATGGGCACACGTGATGCGGGCGCTTGAGTTCGCCACAGTTGGAGCATTCGTTCGGATTCGCGGCAACCAACGAGTCGTGCGAGCGACGCATGTTGCGCTTGGATTTGGTGGTGCGGTTCTGCGGGACAGCCATGTCTCAACCTTTGGGCAGTGGGGACCTGCCCCGGATTTCCTTTGCGACACCGCGTTTGACCCTGGTTCGAACCAAAGAAAAAGAGGCTGCGTCACAGCTTGAATGAGGCGCGGAACATACTCGGATTTCGGCGGTGCGCAAGCCCCATATCCCCGGCAAAAGCGGGATTCAGCCCGACTTTCCGGTGGTTTTACCCGTGTCCTTGTCTGAATTGCCCGCTTCCTTGTCTGAAATGGATGTATCTTCGGGATCCGGGGTCACGCCCAGACGTCCCGCAAGTGCCGCAAGACCGGCAAAGGGCTTCAGATCGGTGTCTTGCAAGGGCGCAATCCCGTCTTCGGCATGGACCGCAGCCCCGAAAACCGCCCCGGCGGCGCGGGGATAGGGGGGCAGTGCCAGAACCAGAGCCTCAGCGGCGATGCCTTCGATGTCGATGACTTCGGGCATCGGTTCGACCGTGTCATCTTCGGGCATTTCGGCCTCATCCCCCTCGGGTGCGGCGAAACCTGCGTCAAATCGGCGGCGCACCTCTTCATCGATGCGAGAGCGGACCGGAACCAGCGTGACAATGCAGGCCTGATCGACATCGGCGGTCAAGTGCCCGGTCAACAGGAACGCATCACGGCCTGCCGGGGCAATCTGGCCCTGAAACTCCA
Source organism: uncultured Rhodobacterales bacterium (assembly GCA_903917595.1). Classification (GTDB taxonomy): domain Bacteria; phylum Pseudomonadota; class Alphaproteobacteria; order Rhodobacterales; family Rhodobacteraceae; genus Tabrizicola; species Tabrizicola rara. The sequence goes on along the minus strand of CAIXBE010000310.1, from coordinate 3,102 downwards.
TCCGGTGCAGCGCCAGAATGTCCAGGTCCTGCGCCAGCAGGGCGCGGGCGGCCTGATCGGGGCGAAAAGCGAACTGCGTCGGTTTGCGCGGGCTAAGGCCGCCGGTGCGAAACCGGGTCGGGCGGGCAGGGGGGGGAGCACTGGTCATGAGGGGCCTTTACGTCATATTCGGGTCAGCCGTCCCATATGGCGTTCCATTCTTGAACAGGGGGCCATGCTTCTGTTATCTCGAATGCCAAGGGTTTTGAAGAACCCACGCCGGGTGTGGCGTTTTTCAGCGGGCATGAGGGCAGCAATGGCGGTTTTCCAACGGGCACGAACGGCGCTGATGGCCAGCAATGGCCTGCGGCGGCAAGCGGTGGCTCTCACGCTGGTTGCTGGCCTTGCGGCCTGCTCGCCAATCTATCGTAATCATGGGTATGTCCCCGTCGAGAATGAACTCGCCTTGGTCGAGGTTGGCACCGACACCCGCGAGACAGTTGGCCAGAAGATCGGTCGCCCGTCGACCTCGGGCCTTCTGAACGACGACGGTTGGTATTATGTGCAAAGCCGTTATCGTCACTTCGGGCCGAGCGAACCCAAGGAAATTGAACGTCAGGTTCTTGCTATCACCTTCAACGAGGCCGGAGTGGTCGAAAATATCGCCCGGTTCAGCCTTGAAGACGGCAAAGTTGTCGAAATCTCGCGCCGCGTCACCGAGACAAACGTCAAGGGCCTGACGCTGATCGAACAGCTTCTAAGCAACTTCGGACGCATCCGGGCGGAGGATTTCGCGGGCTGATCTGTCGCTGTGTCAGGCCGGGGTCTCAGGTGTCGGCTTCAAATCGCAGGGCCACGCCGTTGATGCAATAGCGCAGGCCGGTCGGGGCCGGGCCGTCGGGGAAGACATGGCCCAGATGCGCCTCGCAGCGGTTGCAATGCACCTCGGTTCGGCGGCTAAACCAACTATTGTCAGCCTGCTCGCCCACCATCTCGGCGTCCAAGGGAGCATAGAATGACGGCCAGCCGGTGCCCGAATCAAACTTGGTGGCCTGATCAAACAGCGGCGCATCGCAGCAGATGCAGCGGAAGGTGCCGGCATCCTTGGGGAAGCTGTCGTTGGTAAAGGCGCGCTCCGTCCCGTGCTTGCGGGTCACCTTGAAGGCCAGGTCGGAAAGTTCGGCCTGCCATTCGGGTTCGGTCTTGACGATCTTTTCCATGCGCTGATCTCCTTGCTGCTGCTAACCTAGGGCGTGCAGGGCGAGAGGAAAAGGGCGTGAACCCGATTATGAAAGGCGCGATGGTGGCGCGACTGGCCGAGGGGCGGGACGACATGGCCCGGGCGCTGGCATTTCGCCGCGCGTCCTTTCCACGTCATGTCGGGGCCGAAGAGGACGCGCAGGACGCTCTGTCGGCGCATATTCTGGTCGAAGGGTCGGATGGGACGTTGCTGGCCTATTTCCGCGTCATGCTGTTCGGCTGGGGGGCGGGTCTTGTGCAGGGCTATGCCGCCCGATTCTATGATGTGGGGCCGCTGTCGGGCTATGCCCGGCCCATCGCCGAGATCGGGCGGTTCTGTGTGGCCCCCGAAGGGGTGCATCCGGATGTCCTGCGGCTCGCCTGGGGAGCGATGACCAGGATCGTGGAGGAGGGTCAGGCGGGGCTGCTGGTCGGCTGCACCTCGTTCAGGGGGGCGGACTGGCAGGCGCACCGGGCGGGGCTGGCCTTGCTTGCGGCGGAGTTTCTGGGGCCGGTGGAGCATCGGCCGGGCAGGAAGGCGGCGGAGGTGGTCGACTATCCGGCACTGGTCGGGCCGGTGGGGGACCGGAGGGCCTCACTCGCCGGGCTGCCGCCTTTGTTGCGGACCTATCTGGGGATGGGGGGCTGGGTCAGCGATCATGCGGTGGTGGACCGCGATCTGGATACGCTGCATGTCTTCACTTGCGTCGAGGTGGACCGGGTTCCCGCCGCAAGGGCGGCCAGTCTGAGGGCGGTGGCGGGGTAGCTGTCCGCAGTGGACAGGGTTTCGGGTGTGAGGGATTTCAAGGAGTTGGGCGTCGGCGTTAGGGTTTTGGTAAGGGTCGTACCTTAGCTACTCTGGTCGAATGTATCGGCCTGACAGGATTGCAGAGCGCACTGATTCATAGGCTGCAATGCGCTCGTGCCTTGAGCGCCAGTGTGCGTCGATACCACCCCAAGTCCCCCCCTTGAACTTGTAGCCGCATTCAGGACAAGCCTTCTCGGACGCTCCGGACATGTTACTGGGGTGAGCCATTTCCACCGGCCAGACTTGAGTGGCCATTCTCTTGAATTCACTAATGCCCAACGCACCGCGTCCACGAGCCTTCGAGCCGGGTGCGGCCAGTCGCTCTTCAACTGGGCGATATGGCGCTTCCCATATTTCGCGGGGGTCAAGCGTAGCATTGTCCAAGAGAACGAGCATAACAATATCGCAGGCGGCATTCCGCTTGATTGTGCCCATTCTCTGACCTCTGGTTGCACTCTCTCCGAGCGCACGGCCTTTGATCTGAATCCGGACCTTACTCCCGTTCTTCTCGTGCCTAATCGCGTCATACCCGTCAGTTCTGGCGGGAGCGAGGTCAAGATTGAGAATCTGCGCTGCGAGATACTCGGCGACTTCGCCTGTTACCCCAAGCGGTTTTCCGGTCAAACGGTAGTACTCAGCCGCCAAGGGCTTAACTTCCGCAATAATTTTCTTGATGCGTGCCGAGGCTGAATCGTCCAACGCATTCACTTCCAAATAACATTCCCGTTAGGAATAGGAAAGCGGATCTGATCGCAGCAAGCAAGGAGGATGCACCCTTGCCGCGCTTGCCAATCGATCATTCGGCCCGACGTATCGACCGAACGGTGAAAATATGTAAGCCGGGGTGAACCCCGGCCTACGTCAAATCACGATCCGTCAGCTTTGGATCAGCCGCGACCCTTGCGGCCACCGCGACGCCCGGCGGCGGCCTGGCTGGCGGCGGCGGAGGCTTCGGCGAAGGTCATGCCGCCTTCGACCGCTTCCAGAACCTTGGCAAAGCGGATCCATTCGCCGCCGTTCGGGTCGTGGTTCATCAGGAAGTTGGCGGCGCGGATCGCCTCCATTTCCTGCTGGCG
>CAIXBE010000309.1 GCA_903917595.1 uncultured Rhodobacterales bacterium | reverse complement strand
GAGGATCTCATCCTCGGCAATCCGGGCGACCGACATTTCGGTCACAATCCGGCCCTTGTCATCGGCGAAATAAGCCAGACCCAGCCGCCCGATGTTCGGCAGTTTGCCGGTGATTTGCTGCAAGAGCCAAGCGGCAGCCCCTGCCCCGGTCAGCCGGAACCGGCTGAAGCCCGGCAGATCAAGGATACCGCAGGCATCGCGGACAGCTTCACACTCGGCCTTGACGGCATCGAACCACGGGCCCTTGCGCGCCCATGTCCGCTGCGCCTGTTCGTCGGTGACGTCCCCGGGGCGTGCATACCACAGCGCCCGCTCATAGCCGTTGTAAGGCCCGTATTCCGCGCCCAAAGCCGCCGTCCGGTCATGCACGGCCGAAAGGCGCTTCATCCGGCCATCGGGCCAGGCATGGTGCGGGAAATGCATGGCATATTCGTTGCCATAGACCTCAAGTCCCTTCTTCACGCAGTAATCGTGATCCTCCCAGCCAGTGAAACGGCGGGGGTCGCAAGACCACATGTCCCATTCGGTGGCGCCCTCGGTCATCCATTCCGCTAGCACCTTGCCCGCACCACCCGCCTGACAGATGCCGAAGGTGAAGACGCAAGCCTCGAACGCATTCGGGACACCCGGCATCGGGCCGATCAGCGGGTTGCCGTCCGGCGTATAGGGGATCGGACCGTTGATCACCTTGGTCAGGTTCGCCTTGGCCAGCAGCGGCACGCGGTCCATGGCGTCGTTGATATGCCATTCCAGCCGGTCCAGATCATCGGGATAAAGCTGGAAGCTGAAATCATCCGGCATCGGGTCATTCGGCGTCGCCCAGTGCGCCCGGCAAGTGTTCTCATAGGGGCCAAGGTTGAAGCCCATCTTCTCCTGCCGCAGGTAGTAGCTGCTGTCGACATCGCGCAGCAGGGGCAGCTTGTGGCCAACCTCTTTAGTCCAGGATTCAAGCTCCGGGATGGTGTCGAACAGCATGTATTGATGGCTCATCACCATCATCGGCACCCGGCGGTCAAACAGAGCACCGACCTGAGCGGCATAATAGCCACCCGCGTTCACCACATATTCGGCCCGCACTTCGCCCTTCGGCGTCGACAGGATCCATTCGCTACCGGTCCAACGCGCGGCGGTCACCGGGCAGAACCGCTCGATCCGCGCGCCCATCTGACGGGCACCAGTGGCAAGCGCCTGAGTCAACTGCGCCGGGTCGATATCCCCGTCATAGGGGTCATACAAAGCCCCGGTCAGATCATGCGTCTCGACAAAGGGATAGCGGCTCTTGATCTCATCGGGCGACAGAACCTGCAGGTCCATCCCCTGATAGCGGCCCATGCCGGCGACCTTGCGGAACTCCATCAGGCGTTCGTCCGTGTGGCCCAGCCGCACCGATCCGGTGACGTTGTAATTCATCGGGTAACCGACCGCTTCGCCCAGGCCCCGGTAAAGTTCGGCCGAATAGCGCTGCATGTTCATGATCGACCACGAGGACGAAAACGTCGGCACGTTCCCTGCCGCATGCCAGGTCGATCCGGCGGTCAGCTCGTTCTTTTCCAGCAAAAGACAGTCGGTCCATCCCGCCTTGGCCAGATGGTAAAGCGAGGACACACCGACCGCCCCGCCACCGATGATCACCACCTTCGCCGACGCAAATTCCGCCATGACCATCTCCCCGAACCCAGGCCCCGTTTCGCGCGTCACTATCGGCCTTCACCGCCCCGCTTTCAATTCGGCACACACCCGGGTATTGATCGAATAATGCGATCAGACTTGCTCTTTTCGAGAATACTCCACAAGGGGTCCGGGGGGTGTGCCCCCCCCCGGTGCTTGCCACGCACGAAAGCGCCCGAACCATGCAGATCGATCTATTGGACACCTTCCTCGACCTTGCCGAGACCCGCAGTTTCCACCGCACGGCGGACCGGCTGCGGATTACCCAGTCCACCGTTTCGGCTCGGGTGGCGACGCTGGAACAGGCAGTGGGCGCGCGGCTCTTCAACCGCTCGCGCGCTGGCACGGACCTCACCCCCGAGGGTAAGCGGTTCGAGCCTCACGCCCGCGCGCTCCGCCATGAATGGAACGAGGCGCGGCGGCGCATCCAGGTGCCACAGGGGGCCGACCAACTGTTGCGCTTGGGGATCCAGAACGACCTGGCGGCGGTCTATCTGGGCGACTGGGTGGCCGAGTTCCGCGCCGCCCTGCCCGAAACAGCCTTCTACATCGAGCCGGACTATTCCAACCAGATGTGCGCCGATCTTCTGACCGGCATTCTGGACTTCGCGGTGATGTTCGCGCCAAAACCGCACCCCGACCTGCATTTCGAAAGCGTCGGCGACGTGACCTACCGGATGATCTCGACACTGACCCCGCGTCTGGCCGATGTGCAGCCCGACCGCTTCATCTTCGCCCATTTCTCGCCCGCGTTTGAAGACCTGCACCGGCAAATGACGCCGGGGCTTGCCGCAGCGCCGGTGTCGGTCGGACAGTCCGGGTCGGTGGTGTCACTGCTGTTGGCGATGGGCGGGTCGGGCTATGTGCTGGAGAAAACGGCGGGCGATCTGGTGGCGGGCGGGCGGTTCATGGCCGTGACCGACGCGCCACCCTTGCGCCAGCCGGTCTATGCCGCCGTCCACATCCGCCACCGGACGCAAGGGTTGCACCGCAAGCTGACCCAGCTCGTCGCGCGGCATTTCGGCTAGGCGCTCATCTCTACCGTGTGGTCGGTCTTCGCTGGACAAGCGAGAAGCGCCCGCAAGGGAGCGCCGAGCGGACCCGGCCGCTCAAAACGTCATCGCCACCCGATGCCCCGGCGCATGGGCCAGCCGGACCCAGGTCACCGGACCACCCGTGCCCTGCGTGGTCCGCTCCGCCACCAGAACCGCCGCGCCCGGCAGGGTGCCCAGCACTTCGGCCTCGCGCGGGCTGGCCGCTTCGGCGGCAAAGCTGATGTCACCCGCGACCAGACTGACATGGGTCACCAGCCATTCATTGGCGCTTATCACCGTAAAATCCGGCGGCGGGACGGGCAGAACCGCCAGCGACAGCCACCGCGTCTCAAAGGCGTATGGCCGCCCGTCCGCCAGATGCAAGGTTTCCAGAAACCGCATCGGCGTCGCCTCGGGCAGGCCAAGCCTTGCGGTCACCGGCACCGGGGCGGGCGCAATCCGGTCGGACAAAAGCTCGAACCCGTAGGCCTGCCCTCGGCCCATCACATCCAGCCGGATCACCGGAATTTCCAGCCGCGCCCGGCGCACCGGCAGTTCGGCAACCCGTGTGCCCGCCCGCTTTTTCCGCGCGATCACCCCGGCCTCGGCCAGCGCGGTCAGCGCCCGGTTCATCGTGGCGCGCGCAACGCCGAACTCGGCGGCCAAAGCCTCCTCTGCCGGGATCAGCCCGCCCGGAGGCCATTCCCGCGCCCGGATCCGGCGCAGGACTTCGGCGCGGACATCCTCCCAGCCTTGCATCAAAGCGCCGCGCGCAAACGCTGCATCACGGCGCGGAACCGAGCGGCCACAGTGTCGCGGGCGATGTGCTGGCCGTCTTTTACGATGTGCCGCCCCGCCGACCACAGGTCACCGACCAGCCCGTCGTGTCCGGCAAAGACCAGGGCGTCCAGCAGGCAGTCGCCCTGACACCCCTCCAAACGCAGATCGCCTGTGTCCGGGGCCAGAAGGTCGGCCCACATCCCGACCGCAATCGCCCCCGTCTTGCGCCCCGCTGCCTGCGCGCCCCCTGCCGCCGCGCCGTCCCATAAAAGCCGCCCGGTCGACCGGTCGCCGTCCGCCATCACCGCCCGGGCCTTCAACCCCAGTCGCTGCGAATATTCCAAAAGCCGCAACTCCTCGGGCAGCGAAATCCTGACATTGCTGTCGGTCCCCACCCCGAATGCCCCGCCTGCCGCCAGCCAGCCGGGCGCGTCAAAGATGCCGTCGCCCAGGTTCGCCTCGGTGATCGGACACAGGCCCGCCACCGCCCCGGTCCGGGCCAGCCCTGCCACCTCTCCCGGGGTCATCTGCGTCGCGTGGATCATGCACCAGCGCCCATCCAACGGCAGATTGGCCAAGGCCCAGTCAACCGGCCGCAGCCCCCAGGCGGCCTCAACCTCGGTCACCTCGGCAACCTGTTCGGCGATATGGATATGGACCGGGCCATCCGGCGCCATCCCCGCCACCCGGCCCAGCGTATCCCGGCTGACTGCGCGCAAGCTGTGCGGTGCCACACCCAGCACGCCGTCCGGCAGCTCAGCCAAGGCCCGCGCCGCCCCGTCCAGAAGCCGCGCATAGACTTCGGGCGAGGAGCCAAACCGCAGTTGCCCCCCCGCCAGCACCCGCCCATCGACCCCGCCTTGTTCATAGATCACCGGCAGATGCGTCAGCCCCAGCCCCGTCTCCAGCGCCGCCGCCACGATCCGCCCCGACATCTCGGCCGGGTCGGCGTAGGTGCCGCCGCCCGCCGGGTGGTGCAGATAGTGAAACTCACAGACCGCCGCAAAGCCGGATTCCGCCATTTCCACCATCGCCTGCGCCGCAATCGCCTGCACGTCCTCGGGGGTCAGCCGCTCCAGAAACCGGTACATCAGTGTCCGCCAGGTCCAGAAACTGTCCTGCCCCGCGGTGCGGCTTTCGGTCATCCCGGCCATGGCGCGCTGAAAGGTGTGCGAATGCAGGTTCACCGGCGCTGGCAGCAGACAGGCATGCACCGTGCCCTGACGCGCGGCCCCCGGAGTGACCTCGGCAATCCGGCCACCGTC
>CAIXBE010000308.1 GCA_903917595.1 uncultured Rhodobacterales bacterium | reverse complement strand
CTTTTCCAAGGCGATGATGGTGGCTGGTTGGAGGACCCTGCCCTGCTCGACCGTTTGGTCGCGGACAAACTGCAAGTCGAGGCGCAGGCAATAGCCGCTGAGGGTTGGAAGTGGATCGAGGTGTCAACCGACCTGCCCTACGGCTATAGCCACGGTCTGCGGCGTCTGGTTGGCGATCCTTCGCTGCTCAGCGCGGATGAAGCTGCAGAGCACTCCAAGCTGCACGCGGAGTATCGCGCACTTGAAGAAGAATACTCTGGTCAAGACGAATACCCCGAGGAGATCGACACTCGGCTTGGCGAGCTGGAATCCGCGATGGAAGCCTTCGAGCAGCGCCCGCTGATCTTTGATACGGCAGAGGTCGGTCGCGCCGGCGTCTTCGTGACGCTGGATCGAGATGGTGGCCTTGCTGTCTATCGCGGCTATGTCCGGCCGGAGGATGAGCCTCGCGAAGAGGCCGTGGCCAACATCGGCGATGAACTGGGTGCGGAAGGGCAGGGGGTTGATGGCAGTGTCTCCGCCGATCAGCTTCCGGCTGGCATATCTGCACCCACTGTCATCACCTCCGGTGGCCAGCCGTTCAGTGCCGGTCTACCAGACGACGAAGATGATGGCGCTTTGAAGCCCTTGCCTGAGCGTCTGGTCATGGAGCTGACCGCCCATCGCACCCTCGCCTTGCGCGAGGCGATTGGGCGTTCGCCCGACGTGGCCTTGACGCTGCTGCTGATGAAGCTGGTCAATGACACCTTCCGCAGTTCCGGCACATCGGGCAGTTGCTTGGAGGCTTCTGTGCGCACCGTCTACATGTCGGCTCAGGCACCCGATCTGAAGGACAGCCCCGTGGCAAAAGCCGTCGACGATCGTCATGCTGCCTGGGAGGCCGACCTGCCGCTTGGCGACGATGCCGTGCTTTGGGACTATCTCTCAGCCCTCGATCTGGCCAGCCGTCTGGCTCTGCTGGCGCATTGCCTGAGCTTCGGGATCAACGCGCTGCATGAGAAGGTCAACCCTTACGGCGCGGGCATCTCGGCCAGCGGGTTGACCCGCCGCATGGCGCAGTCCGAGATCGTGGCCCAAGCCGTCGACCTCGACATGGTGGCGGCAGCCTGGGAGCCGACCGCGGACAACTATCTGAACCGGGTTCCCAAGGCGCGTATCCTTGAGGCCGTGCGTGAGGCGAAGGGGGAAGGCACCGCGCAGTTGCTCGACCATCTGAAGAAAGGTGAGATGGCGACGGAAGCTGAGCGCTTGCTCAAGGGCAGCGGCTGGTTGCCGGAGGTTCTGCGGCGCGCTGACCTTGTAGCTCTGGACGGCGATGGCGCTGCAGAAGGGCAGGGGGTTTTGAGCGAAGAAGCCTTGGGCGCTGCTGACATTGACGTTGAGATCGACTTGCCCGCCTTCCTGATGGCTGATCTTCCCTTGGAAAGCACGGCAATGATGGCTGCGGAGTGATCTGAGCCCCCGAGGGCGGGGAAACCCGCCCTTATTCATAACAAAACACAACAATAACAATATGATGAGTGCGAATGTTCGCATTCAGGATGAGGAATCATGTCCGCAAACACAATCATCGACACAGCGCCCTTGGGCGCGCTCATTCGCTACACTGATGGCAGTCCCAAACCGCCCGCACGCTTCACCAAAAAGTTGGCAGCCTGGGAAAGGTCCAACGGTGTTGGCCGTCTGGTGAAGAAGGAACCGCCGCGACCCTACTCAACCTGGACGGCCCCGGCGTCCTTCACCCTGCATGAGGGCAACTTCTCCTCGGACGGCGTCATCCTCGTCACGATCATGCGCAGTCATTCCGCCGACAGTTCGCTGATCTTCGAAGTGATCGAGGAGCCTAAGGTAGGGCAGGTTCGTGTGCTCTTGGATTTCGGGGGCAGCACCGAGCTTTTGCATCTGGCGGCGTCCGCCACAGCGGCAGAGCTTTGGATTGCCAAGGAGGGCTATCGCAACGCGCGGTTCGAGATCGTCGGAGCTGAGGACGACGATGGGGCAGGGGAGGCGGGTATCGCCGCTTGAAGGGATTAATTTCTGGCTCGGCCACTGCCAGCTTGCGGTTTGGCCGAGCCTCTCTCGACAGATAGGCACCATTGGCATATATTGCCAATCAAATGGAGATCACGGCATGGCCACCCGCAACGTTGTTCTGACCGAACCCCAGTCAAAGCTGATCGACGATCTGGTTGCCTCGGGCCGCTACCAGAACGCCTCCGAGGCGCTGCGGGCCGGTTTGCGCTTGCTGGAGCGCGAAGAGGCCGAGTTCCGTGACCTGCGCTCACGGCTGACACGTGGCGTGCTTGAAGTCCGGGAGGGGGCTTTCGCGCGTGGATCGGGTGAAGAAGCAATCCGGCGGGTCTTTGCAACGGCGCAAAAGTCCGCATCCTGATGCCAAAACCATGGGTGTTGACGGGGCAAGCAGAGGCCGCACTGAAAGATATCGCGGTCTGGACTGTTGAAACTTTTGGCCGGCGGCAGGCGGACGCTTACGCTGAAGACCTCATTGAAAAGTGCCAGGCACTGGCGGACGGTGCTGCACCTTCCAAAGACTGCCGTCGACTGGTTGATCCTGCGCTGCCCGAAAACCTACGTTATGCCCGGTCGGGGCAGCACTACGTGGTCTTTATTGCCGCGCCAGACCGGATGATTGTCGTCGACTTCCTGCATGTCAGGATGGACCTGCCCGCTCGGCTTGCCGCCTTGGGCGAAGGGGACAGCGGCGAATAGCCGGTTCCTAAGCTCAGAACGCACAGGAAGAGGGCAGGGGAGGCGGGTATCGTCGCCTGAGCCTTTCCAGAGCCCAATAGGCCAGCCGTACCCGGGCCTCTCATCCAGCACCAACCTGTCCTGCGCATCTGCGCGGGGCACCAAAGGCTCCATCCCCAGTAAGGCCTCGGTCAACTAAGAGCATGTCTGCAAGGCTGGCGCGGTGAGCATCGGCGGGACAATTAGGCTCCTTGTG
>CAIXBE010000307.1 GCA_903917595.1 uncultured Rhodobacterales bacterium | reverse complement strand
TTGACGTTGCGGACCTTTTTCAGGTCTTTCGCAATAGGCCCGCTGCGGACCGCTGCCTCATAGCCAGCAAGTTCGTCGCCTTGACGGCCCGCTTTGATCGCTGCATGGGCCGCTTCGGCCGCGGCAATCCCCGACAGCATCGCGTTGTGATTGCCCTTGATCCGCGGCACGTTCACCAGACCCGCCGAGCAACCCAGAAGGGCCACGCCCGGAGCCACCATCTTCGGGATCGACTGCCAGCCGCCCTCGGAAATCGCTCGCGCGCCGTAGGCCACACGTTTCCCGCCCTTGAGGAGTTCGGCAATCATCGGGTGATGCTTGAAGCGCTGGAATTCCATGTAAGGGTAAAGGTGGGGGTTCTTGTAGTTCAGATGGACCACAAAGCCGACATAGACCTGATTATTTTCAAGATGATAGATAAAGGACCCGCCGCCCGCATTGCTGCCCAGCGGCCAGCCCATCGTGTGGGTCACCGTGCCAAGCCGGTGCTTTTCGGGGTCAATCTCCCAGATTTCCTTCATGCCCAGACCGAACTTCTGCGGGCAATGGCCTTTGGACAGCTGGTATTTCTGGATCACCTCTTTCGACAGGCTGCCGCGAACGCCTTCGGACAGGAAGACATACTTGCCGCGCAGTTCCATTCCCGGCTCGTAGGACGGCCCCGGTTCGCGGGTTGCGGGGTCGCGGCCAAACTCGCCCGCGACGACGCCGACGACCGTGTCGCCGTCATAGACCAGCTCGCTGCAGGCCATGCCCGGGAAAATCTCGACGCCAAGGCCCTCGGCCACACCCGCCATCCAGCGGCAGACGTTGGCCATGGAGACGATGTAGTTGCCGTGATTGTTCATCAACGGTGGCATCGGCCAGTTCGGAATCCGCACCTGACCGGCTGGCCCGAGGATGTAGAAGTTATCGCTTTGCACCTTTGTCTTGATCGGCGCGTCCATGTCGCGCCAATCGGGCAGCAGCGCGTCCAGCCCTGACGGGTCAAGCACCGCGCCCGAAAGAATATGCGCGCCGACCTCGGACCCCTTTTCCAGCACGACAACGGTCAGGTCCGGATCCAGTTGCTTAAGCTTGATCGCGGCGGAAAGGCCTGCAGGCCCCGAACCGACAATCACCACGTCATAGTCCATCTTCTCGCGCTGGATCGCAGTCATCGCTTGTCCTATCCTGGCAGGCCCCGGCTGCCTTGAAATACTGGCTGGTTGTGCCGTCCCTGTTGCCGCAGGACGCAGGCCGCGTCAACCGGGACGCAACATCTGTCCAAGACCAGCCGGTTAATGCGACATATTCTGTCTTGCCGACGACGGCCCACGGACCAGCAGCGCCATGACCCTTGCATTTGCTGGCCTCATCGGGTGAGGTGCGGCTTGGGCAAGTCTGAAGTCATGGGTCGTGCACCGGCCCGTGACTTCTTCTTTTAATGTGGAATGCCGATGGAAAAGATCCCGATGACCCGGCGCGGTTTCGATGCGCTGGACGCCGAGCTGAAGCAGTTGAAGACGGTCGAGCGTCCGGCGATTATCCGTGATATCGCTGAAGCGCGCGAACATGGAGACCTGTCCGAGAACGCCGAGTATCACGCGGCGCGCGAAAAGCAGGGCTTCATCGAAGGGCGCATCAAGGAGCTTGAGGGGTCGTTGTCTTTGGCCGAGGTCATTGATGTTGCGCGCTTGTCCGGGTCCATCAAGTTCGGTGCGACGGTGACACTGTTCGATGAGGACAATGAAGAAGAGAAAGTCTACCAGATCGTCGGCGAAACCGAGGCTGATATCGAAAGCGGACTGCTTAATGTGCGCTCTCCTCTGGCCCGCGCCCTGATCGGCAAAGAGCCCGGTGACAGCATCGACGTCAAGACCCCGGGCGGTTCCCGGTCTTACGAAATCCTGTCGATACGTTACGTTTGATCAGGTAGCGCCCTGATGAAATCTCCACATGATCTGACGGGAAAGGACAAGGGGCCAGGTCCCGCTCCGTTCCCGCCGCTGGCTGAAGAACCGGGCCGGGGGATCGAGATCGCAGGAGTTTTACTCAGCCTTGCCTGGGCGCTTTTGATCCTGGGTTTCCTACTGATCTCGCCGCCGGGCAGCGACGCCAACACCTTTGGTCTGGTGGCGACGATGCTGATGGTCTTCTTGCCGGTGGCATTGATCTGGGTGGTCGTGATCACTCTGCGGTCGGTGCGGGCGTTGCGATCCGAAGCGGCGCGGTTGCAAGCCACGGTCGAGGCGATGCGCACCAGCTATGTCCAGACCCAGTCGCAATTGCCCGCGCCCCAGCAGGGCAAGTCGTCGGTGGAACGCAAGATCGATGAAATCGCCGCTTCGACCCGGCAGGCGGAAACGGTGCTGACCAGCTTCATCTCACGCCGGGATGCGGCGCTTTCGGTGCCTTCGGTTGACCGGAAAGCTGCGTTGGCGGCTCCCATTGTCGACATTACGACCGAACAGTCGGCGCTGGCCCTGGGCAGCCCGGCCGAGGATCTGCGGGCCCCGCTTTCGGTTCGGGACTTCGTCCGAGCGATGCATTTCCCGGAATCCCCCGACGACCGCGAAGGGTTCCGTGCCCTTCGGATCGCGCTGGAAGACCGGGTCGTCGCCAAGCTGATCCGCGCGGCGCAGGACGTGCTGACCCTGCTTAGTCAGGACGGAATCTATATGGACGATCTGACGCCCGAGCTTCCCCGTCCCGAACTTTGGCGGCGCTTTGCAGCGGGTGAGCGTGGCCGCACGATTGCTGGTCTGGGCGGCATCCGGGACCGGTCGGGTCTGGCGCTTACGGCGGCGCGGATGAAGGCCGACCCGGTCTTTCGCGATGCGGCGCACCATTTCTTGCGCAGCTTTGACCGGACCTTTGCCGTCTTGGAGCCGAACGCGACCGACGCCGACCTGGCCGAGTTGTCCAATACCCGCACCGCCCGCGCCTTCATGCTGTTCGGGCGGGTGACGGGCACATTCGACTAGACCAGCGTCCCTGGCGATTTCGGAAAATCGTCGTGATTTTGTCGCATGATCTGGTATCCCGGTCCTTTTTCCTGGCAATCATGCCGCAGATGGTGAAATTCCGTTCCTGATCGCTTACCTTTCTTTCACACCGGATAAACAACCGAAAAGAGGTTCCCATGGCCGTCCGCATCAATGACATCGCCCCCGATTTTACCGCCGACAGCACAGCGGGCACCATCCATTTCCACGACTGGCTGGGCGACAGCTATGGCATCATCTTCAGCCATCCGCGCGACTTTACACCGGTTTGCACCACCGAATTCGCTGCCGTTGCGCAACTGGCTGCCGAATGGACCAAGCGCAAGACCAAGGTCATCGGCGTGTCGGTTGACGGCGTTTCTGACCACGACAAGTGGAAGCATGACATCGAAGCCTTCGGCGGCGCGGCGGCCGAGTTTCCGATCATCGATGACAGCAGTCTGACGGTTGCCAAGGCCTATGACATGCTGCCTGCCGACTACTACCTGCCGACCGAAGGCCGCACCCCCGCGCATTCGGCCACCGTTCGCACCGTCTATATCATCGGGCCGGACAAGAAGATCCGCCTGACGATGACCTACCCGATGAGCGTCGGTCGCAACTTTGCCGAGATTCTGCGCGCGCTTGACGCCATCCAGAAAACCGACGGCGTGCCGCTGGCGACCCCGGCCAACTGGGTGCCCGGACAGGATGTGATCGTGGCGCTGGCCTTGACCAATGAACAGGCTACGGAACGCTTTGGCGCGCTGGACATCAAGCTGCCCTACCTGCGCTTCGCCAAGGTCTGAAGCGCGCGAGGGGTCTGGCCCCTGGTGCAAAACCCGGTCCGGCGATGCCGGGCCGATTTTTCCTTTTGCCGTTTCGGGCGAAGGCGGCTAGGATTTTCGGCAATTTCTCTGGCAACGGACCGCAACCATGTCCTTTCCCAAAACATTGCTTCTGGTCGCCACCCTTGTCGGGGCCACGCTGGCCCGCCCGGCACTGGCTGTTCAATGCTATGAACCGATGGTGTTTCTTGTGCCCGTCGTGATCGTCCCCGAGGGTGGGACACCCGGCCCCGTCCCCTTTGAAAAAACCGGCAAGGCCACAGTCACCCTGAAGACGGTCAGCTGCGAGAACGCCTTCAGCACGGGCGCAAATGAACAGGTGACCTTCAGCTGGAAGCTGAGGGCAGGCGTTGGCAAGGACCTGGCCTTTTCGTTCGTCGGACCCAAGACGATGACCGTCACCTCTGGCCAGCCGATGACCCTTCCAGCTGGCAACTGGGTGTTCCGGATCGATCGTCCCGCCCCAAAGGTTGGTCGCCCGGAAGTGCTGACCTTCGAGGTGACCGTCCGCTTCAAGGGCGAATACATGCCCTGATAAAAAAGGCCCCAGGGTTTCCCCCGGGGCCTTTCCTGTTCTGAAATGACGATCAGCCTTCGGCCGAGTCGTCCTTTTTCTCGACGATCTCTTCGCCGGTTTCCTGATCGACCATCTTCATGCCAAGGCGCACCTTGCCGCGGTCGTCAAAGCCCAGAAGCTTGACCTTCACTTCCTGACCTTCCTTCAGCAGTTCGTTCGGGTGGGTCAGGCGCTGCTTGGCGATCTGGGAGACGTGGACCAGACCATCACGCTTGCCGAAGAAGTTCACGAAGGCGCCGAAATCGACCAGTTTCACGACCTTGCCGGTATAGACCTTGCCCTCTTCGGGTTCAGCCACGATCGACCAGATCATGTCATAGGCGCGCTTGATCGCGTTCGCGTCGTTGGATGCGATCTTGATCATGCCGTCGTCGTTGATGTCGACCTTGGCGCCCGAAAGCTCGACGATTTCGCGGATGACCTTGCCGCCGGAGCCGATCACTTCCCGGATCTTGTCGGTCGGGATCGTCATCGTCTCGATCTTCGGAGCGTATTCGCTGAAGGCTTGCGCCGAGGTCAGCGATTTGGCCATTTCGCCAAGGATGTGCAGACGGCCGTCCCGTGCCTGAGCCAGCGCCTGTTTCATGATCGCAGGGGTGATCCCGGCAATCTTGATGTCCATCTGCAGGCTGGTGATGCCCGCTTCGGTCCCGGCAACCTTGAAGTCCATGTCGCCAAGGTGATCCTCGTCGCCAAGGATGTCGGTCAGCACGGCATAATTGCCGTCATCTTCCAGGATCAGACCCATCGCCACACCAGCGACCGGAGCTTTCAGCGGAACGCCCGCATCCATCATCGACAAGGACCCGCCGCAGACCGAAGCCATCGAGGACGATCCGTTCGATTCCGTGATCTCGGACACGACGCGGATGGTATAGGGGAAATCGGTCGCAGCCGGCAGAACCGCCTGCAGCGCGCGCCAGGCCAGCTTGCCATGGCCAATCTCACGACGGCCGGGGCTGCCGACACGGCCAACTTCACCCACCGAATAGGGAGGGAAGTTGTAGTGCAGCATGAAGTTCGACCGGTAATTGCCGTTCAATGCGTCAATGATCTGCTCATCTTCGCCGGTGCCCAGCGTGGTGACGACCAGACCCTGGGTTTCCCCACGGGTGAACAGCGCCGAGCCATGCGTGCGCGGCAGGATGCCGGTTTCGCAGGTGATCGGACGGACGGTCTTGGTGTCGCGGCCGTCGATGCGGGTGCCGTGCTTGACGACATCGCCGCGCAGGACGGTTGCTTCAAGGTCCTTGATCGCAGGATAGAGGTTCGAGTCAGCCTGATCGGCTTCCGACATCTTGGAGATGATGTCCGCAACAGCCGCCGCAATCGCGGTGGTGCGTTCTTGCTTGTCACGCAGGGCAAAAGCCGCGCGCATTTGCGCCTCACCGGCCGCCTTGACCGACGCATAGAGCGCCGAATAGTCGGGTGGGGTAAAGTCGAAGGGCTCTTTCGCCGCGTCTTCGGCGAAGTCCATGATCAGGTCGATCACCGGCTGCATCTGTTCGTGGCCGAAGACGACCGCGCCCAGCATTTCTTCTTCGGTCAGCTCATAAGCTTCGGATTCGACCATCATCACGGCGTCTTTGGTGCCGGCAATGACAAGGTCCAGCCGCTGCTCGGGCTTCAAACGCAGTTGCGTCATGTCGTCCATGGCCGGGTTCAGCACATAAGCGCCATTCGAGAAGCCAACCCGCGCAGCCCCGATCGGGCCCATGAACGGCACGCCGGAAATCGTCAGCGCGGCGGACACGGCGATCATCGCCACGATATCGGGATCGTTCTCAAGATCGCAGGACAGCACGGTGGCCATGACCAGCACTTCGTTGCGGAAACCGTCAACGAACAGCGGGCGGATCGGCCGGTCGATCAGCCGCGAGGTCAGCGTTTCCTTTTCGGAAGGACGTGCTTCACGCTTGAAAAAGCCGCCGGGAACCTTGCCTGCGGCGTAGTATTTCTCTTGGTAGTGGACGGTCAGGGGGAAAAAGTCCTGACCCGGCTTTGCCTTGCGGGCAAAGGTCACGTTGGCCATCACCTGGGTCTCACCCAGCGTCGCGATCACAGACCCATCGGCCTGACGCGCAACTTTCCCGGTTTCCAGAGTGAGCTTTTCGCGGCCCCACTGGATGGATTTCGTCGTCACATTGAACATGTATCGTTTCCTCTGAGGACCCGACCCCTGCCGGTGCCCTCGATAAATGGCGGCCCCATTGCCGCCCATCCCCCAAATCCTTCGCACGGGCCCCGGGGGCGGGCCTCACGTCTCAGATGGCGGGGGCCATACAGGAAAAAGGGGGGGTTGGAAAGATATAGATGAGCCCGGCTGCCTAGTGGGACAGCCGGGCGCGAAAAGTAACCTGGGTCAGGCCAATCAGATCGCCGACTTGATCCAGGTTTCCAACGCGGCCTTTGGGGCGGCGCCGACTTTGTTCGACACGACCTGACCGTCCTTGAACATGAACAGCGCCGGGATGCCGCGCACGCCAAGGACGGCGGGGCTGTCGGGGTTTTCGTCGACGTTGACCTTCACGATCTTGATCTTGCCGGCGTATTGCACGGCAAGTTCTTCCAGCGCCGGGCCGATCTGGCGGCACGGGCCGCACCATTCGGCCCAGAAGTCCACAACGACCGGGATCGGCGACTTGCGGACCTCGGCATCGAAGGTGGCGTCCGAAACGGCGATGGTTGCAGCGCCCATGATCTTGTCTCCTGTGGGATTGTTCAGGGACTGAAGCTAAGAACGCCAGCCCGGAACGTCAAGGTATAGCGGTGCGGCTGAATGCTTGCCTCACGATCTCGGGATCAAGCGGCATGAGGTGCGGGCCGCGCGTCCACAGGATCGCCACGTCAATCCGCCGGTCGGGGTAGATTGCGCCCAGCATATGGGCATAGGCCCCCATCTGCCGCAGGATGCCTTCGGGCACCTGATCGGGGGTTTCGGGAATGACAGCGTTCGATTTGTAGTCGATGATCAGAACCCTGTCGGCTGCGATCACCAGCCGGTCGATGCTGCCTGCCAGCACCCGCCCTTGCCACGGTGCGGTCACCGCAACCTCGGCCAGCGTATCGGGTGCAAAAAGCGGGGACAGGTGGGCGTCTTGCAGGACCAGACGCGCCTCCGCCAGCAGGTCTGCGGCCAGTGCAGCGTCCGGGATCAGCGCCGCCGCCATTTCAGCCCAGCGCGCCGGGTCCAGCAACGGCAGCCGCTCCAGCAACAGATGCAGCGCCGTGCCGCGCGCCTTGGCGTCTGCGTCGGGCTGCGCGGGCTCGCCGGGCAGCGCCTTTGCGCCACCAAGGTCGGACGGCGACAGGACCTGAGATTCCCGCGCCGGATCGCGTAGGGGTTCGGAGACCCATCCGGGCAGGGTCACCGGCAGTTTTGCCCCACTTGCCTGAAGCAACGGCGTGGGCCAGTCGCCCAGACTGTAGCGCAAGGCCCCGTCGTCCAGCACCGCTCCCCCGGCCCGGTTAACCCCAGCGCGGATCAGATTATACCAGCAGTCAGGCTTCTTCACCTCGCCCTTGGCGACGACGATCAGCCAGCAGCGCGCCCGGGTCATGGCGACGTATAAAAGTCGCAACCGTTCGGCTAACGCCCGTGCCTGAGCATCGGCATGGGCCATGGCCATTCCTTGCGGACGCTCACCGGCTGGCACTTTCCAGACCACCCTCCGGTCAGGCAGGCGCAGCAGTTCGTCGCCCTGCGGCGGATCGCGGTCGCCGGTGTCGGGAAGGATGACAATCTCGGCCTCCAGTCCCTTGGCACCATGCACGGTCATCACCCGGATCTGATGGCCTTCGCCGTCAAGCTGGCGCTTGACCTCGACGTCGTCGGTTTCCATCCAGACCAGAAAGCCAGTCATGCTGGGCACGTCAGAGACCTCGTAGGCCAGCGCCTGCGACAGAAGTTCGTCAATCCCGTCCTCGGCCTCGGCCCCCAGCCGCGCCAGCAGTTTGCGCCGCCCGTCATGGCGGTGCAGCACCCGCTCGATCAGATCATAGGGACGTAGGAAATCGGCCTGACCGCGCAGATCGTTCAGGAAATCGACGGTTTCCGCATGGCCGGTCGCGTCGCGCAGGGCCTGCCACAGATAGCCTTTGCGACCCTGCGCCAGTTTGAAAAGCTCGGCCTCGGTCCAGCCGCAAAGGGGGGAACGCAGGGTGGCGGCCAGCGACAGGTCATCCTCGGGCGTGTCAAGGAAAGACAGCAGGGCGGACAGGTCCTTGACCGCCATCTCGCCGCCAAGTTTCAGCCGGTCAGCCCCGGCAATCGGCAGGGCCAGCGCCTTGCAGGCCCGGATGATCTCGTGGAACAGGGGCGAGCGGCGCTGCACCAGGATCAGGAAATCGCCATAGTGCACCGGACGCGTGGCAGGGCCGCCATTCCCGGGCACCACGGGAATCTGTTCGCCGCTGTCAACCAGCGCCTTGATCCTTGCAGCCAGATCGCGGGCCAGTCTGACCTCGGCGTCTTCGGGGTGGGGCAGGTCCAAGGGTTCGAACCAGACGCCCTTTTCGGGCTTTTCCGGGCTTTCCACGACGGGCCAGACGTCAACCCGGCCTGCAAGCGTTTCGTTGAAGGCCTGATGACTGCTTTCCCCTCCGATGGCATCGCGTTCGGCCTCGGTAAAGGTCTGATCAACAACCGTCAGGATCGCGGGGGAGGATCGGAACGAATGCGACAGCGTGCCTTCGACCAGCCCAGCCCCATCAGCCAGACGGCTGCGGAAAAAGTCGCGCTTGCGGTCAAAGGCCGCAACATCGGCACCCTGAAAGGAATAGATCGACTGCTTCTTGTCGCCGACGACAAACAAGGTGCGCTGCCGGTTGCTGGCCCCCTGACCCGCCGTAAGTTCGGCTGCAAGGCTTTCGATCAACTCCCATTGGTCGGGGCTGGTGTCCTGCGCTTCATCGACAAGGATATGCTCGATCCCGCCGTCCAGCCGGTACAGCACCCAGGCCGCGCGGGCGGGGTCGGTCAAAAGCGACCGGGCGCGGTCGATGAGGTCTTCAAAGTCCAATAGCCCCCGCGCCGCCTTGCGCGCGGCATAGACCGGCAGAAAGGCCGCCGCAAATTGTTGGAGAACAAGAGTTTTCTGCGCGGCAAGGAGGGTAAGGCGCGGCTGCCGCGCGGTTTCAACCCGGGCCATGAGGGTGTTGAGCCGGTCTGTCAGGTCGCCGAGCCTTTTGCGAGTGTCCTGGGTTGGGAAATCGCCAATCTTGGCGGTAAAGTATTTGTCCGGATCCTTGGTCCCTGTCCCGAACAGCAGGACGCTTTCAAGCACCTCCAGCCCGGCAAGCGTTGGGGTCACAAGGTCTAACCGCCCCAGCTTTTCGGCCGCCTTCACGTCGTTTGCTGAACCCGCCGCAAGCAGCCCGATCACGTCGGGCAACCAACGGACTTCGTCGCCAAGGAACACTTCGGACAGCAGCTTCGTGGCCGTGAAACCATCCGGCAACCCGAACATCCGCCACACTTCGGCCTCATCCTGCGGTTGGGCAAAGGCGGCGCGGTCGCGGGCGATCTGGTTGATCAGCTTGGTAAAATCCTCGCCCGAATAGACGCTGGTCACCCGCCCCACGACATCGGGGGCCAGTCTGTCGGCCAGTTCCTCGACAATTTCGGCCCGCATCAGACGGGCGGCGCGGTCGTCCATCTCGGTGAAACCGGGGGGGACGCCGGCCTCCAGCGGGAAGCGGCGCAGAAGGCTGGCGCAAAAGCTGTGGAT
>CAIXBE010000306.1 GCA_903917595.1 uncultured Rhodobacterales bacterium | reverse complement strand
GTCGATGTGCCCGACCTTGACGCGGCGCTGAAATATGCAGCGATGATCCCGTCGGCAAGTTACGGCACTGTCGAAGTGCGCCCGCTGATGGACTATAATCCAGCCGGAAACTGACCCATGACAGCCGCCCCCAAAGCCATTGCCGTCACCCGCGCGCTAGAGACGGTGATGCGGCAGGACCGGGGGCGGCTGACCGCTGCCTTGATCGCCCGGCTTAGGGACTTTCAACTGGCCGAGGACGCCTTGCAGGACGCGGCGATCTCGGCCCTTTCCCATTGGGGCCGGACGGGCTTGCCCGCATCGCCGCAGGGCTGGCTTTTGAAAGTGGCCCTGCGCAAGGCGATTGACCGTCTGCGCAGCGGTGCCCGGGAATCCCGCAAGGCCGCTGACCTGTCGCATCTGGCGGGCGATGAGGCCGATGATCCGGAACCAAACATGATCCCCGATGACCGTCTGCGTCTGATCTTCACCTGCTGCCATCCGGCTTTGGACCCCAAATCGCGCGTGGCCCTGACCTTGCGCACGCTTGGCGGCCTGTCGACCACCGAAATCGCCCGGGCTTTCCTTGATGCCGAACCGACGATGGGCCAGCGACTAAGCCGCGCCAAGGCCAAGATCGCGGCGGCGGGTATCCCCTTCAAGGTGCCTGATCCCGAAGATTGGGGCAGCCGGCTGAACTCGGTCCTCACAGTGATCTACCTGATTTTCAACGCAGGCCATTCGATGGGCCCGAATGCCGGACGTGATCTGTGTGACGAGGCGATCTTCCTTTTGAGCATGCTGAACGACCTGCGCCCCGACGACCCCGAGATCGAAGGCGGACTGGCGCTTGCCCTTTTGACCCATGCCCGCAGGCAAGCCCGGACCGGGGCCGATGGAGTGACCATCCCGATCACCGAACAGGACCGAAGTGTCTGGAACCAGCCGATGATTGCGATGGGTCTTGCCTATCTGGATCAGGCCATCGCCCGCAGGCAGCCCGGCCCCTATCAGCTCAAAGCCGCGATCGCCGCTTTGCACACCGCGCCTGACGG
This sequence comes from uncultured Rhodobacterales bacterium, assembly GCA_903917595.1. Classification (GTDB taxonomy): domain Bacteria; phylum Pseudomonadota; class Alphaproteobacteria; order Rhodobacterales; family Rhodobacteraceae; genus Tabrizicola; species Tabrizicola rara. Next base: position 10,252 of record CAIXBE010000306.1, on the reverse strand, counting down.
GCCGGATTGGCCACAGATCACGGCACTTTACGCCCGGATCCATGACTTCGAGCCGACACCCGTTATCCGCCTGAACCTCGCCGTCGCCTTGGCCGAGGGGGGCAGCCTTGCACCAGCCCTGCAGGCACTTGCGGGGCTAAGCGAAGCCTTGGCCGACTACCAGCCGTTTCATGCGGCCCGCGCCGAGTATCTGGTCCGCAGCGGCGACAAGGCGGCAGCCCGCGACGCCTATGCCAAAGCCATAGCACTTGCGGCATCGGACGCAGACCGCGCCTTCCTGGAACGGCGCCTTGCGACGCTGTAAAAAAAAGGCCGAGCTTTCGCTCGGCCAAGTCCAACAGGGAGGTACGAAGACACGAGAGCAAGCTCATCGCCTCTTCGAGAGTTGAATTAGTGCCACTTGGTTGCGCAAACAAGTAGGGTTTGCCTGACGTTTGGGCATTCCCGCTATGCAAATGCTGCATGGCAGCATTGAAAGGCGCCATATTTGGGGTGCCAAACTTTCAGGCAGGCGGGTCTTCGTGTTTGCGGCGGCGGTAGGACATGATCTCTTCGGTCACGAAATCGCGGAAGGCAGCGACGCGCTTGGAATGGCGCAGTTCTTCGGGATAGGCCAGAAACACCGGCACCTCGCCGCTTTCAACCTCGGGCAGGACGCGGACCAGACCGGGGAAATCCTCGGTCAGATAATCCGGCAGGACGCCGATGCCCAGATGGTTCAAGACCCCCTGCAACACCCCGAAATAGTTGTTCACCGTCAAGGTTGACGGGATGTCATGTGTCATCAGATTGGCCACCAGATCGGCCCCCGCTGCGACCTGCGGCGTGCCCGCATGCTGGCAGATCAGCCGGTGCGAGCTGAAATCGTCCATCGTTTCCGGCGTGCCGTGGTCGGCTAGGTATTCGGGCGTCGCAAAAAGCTGCATCTTGATATTCATCAGGCGCTTCCTGATCAGGTCAGCCTGTGACGGCTCCTTCATCCGGATGGCCACGTCAGCCTCGCGCATAGGCAGGTCAAGGACGCGCTCTTCCAGCATCAGGTCGATCTTCAGCGCAGGGTATTTTTCATACAGACGCGCCAGCCGGGGGGCTAGCCACAGGGTGCCAAAGCCGGTGGTCGTCGTCACCCGCAATTCACCGAAAACCTCATCCTCGCTGTCGCGGATCCGGGCTTCGGTTGCGTCCAGACGGCGCACCATCTGGGTGGTGGTGTCAAAGAGCAGCTCGCCCTGTTCGGTCAGGATCAGGCCGCGCGCATGGCGATGAAAAAGGGTGACGGCCAGACTTTCCTCAAGCGCGCGGATCTGGCGGCTGACGGCAGACTGGCTAAGGCGCAACACCTCGCCGGCATGGGTCAGGCTGCCCTTTTCCGCTACGGCGTGAAAAATCCTCAGCTTATCCCAATCCATGGCGTCCCCCCAAATTCGTCGGCAACTATAACACATATGGCGCGGGATATAGGAACCCGAAGCGGTGTAAACGAGGGCATACCGGACCCGGAAAGCCGATTGTGCTCGATGTGAGGGCCTTTCCCCGGCTTGCGGTCCGTCCTATGCTTTGCACAAGGGTTAGGGCGCGGCGAAATCGGGCGCGCGGGAAAAGGGGCAGGCATGGCGGTTGGCGTCTTTGATTCGGGCCTTGGCGGTCTAACTGTTCTTGATGCGCTGACAAAGCGCCTTCCTGATAAGGGTTTCGTTTATTTCGGTGACAATGCCCATGCCCCCTACGGCGTGCGCACCGCCGATGACATCTTCAACCTGACCTGCGCCGCCACCGAACGGCTGTGGGACGAAGGCTGCGATCTGGTGATCCTGGCCTGCAACACTGCCAGTGCTGCGGCGCTGAAGCGGATGCAGGAAACCTGGGTGCCACCGGAAAAGCGTGTCCTTGGCGTGTTCGTCCCCCTGATCGAGGCGCTGACCGAACGGCAATGGGGCGACAACTCCCCCCCGCGTGAGGTTGCGGTCAAGCATGTGGCGCTGTTTGCCACCCCCGCCACCGTCGCCTCCCGCGCCTTTCAGCGCGAGCTGGCCTTCCGCGCCATCGGTGTCGATGTCGAGGCGCAGCCCTGCGGCGGCGTGGTCGATGCGATCGAACAGGGCGACGACATCCTTGCTGAAGCCCTTATCCGCAGCCATGTCGAGGCGCTAAAGCGTCGGATGCCGCATCCGCAGGCCGCCGTGCTGGGCTGCACGCATTACCCGTTGATGGAAAAGGTCTTTCAGGACGCGTTGGGGGCCGGGGTCAAGGTCTATTCGCAGGCCGATCTTGTTGCCGAAAGTCTGGCCGACTATCTGACCCGTCGCCCGCAGTTTCTTGGGGCGGGCACGCAGTCAAAGTTCCTGACCACGGGCGATCCTGCGGGTGTGTCCAATAAGGCGATCCAGATCCTGCGCCGCAAGGTTGTGTTCGAGGCGGCATAGGGAGGCGAGGTTGTATTCTGTGTCTCCGTCCAGCAGGTCAGATTACTATAAGTATCTCGCGAGATTGAACTTCGAGGCGGCTCTGGCGGCAGACAACGTCATAGGCCTTCTCCCCGGCTATGAGATCGCAGCTCCTCCACCTGTCATGACGCTTTGCGCCCACTGCATCGAACTTTCTTTGAAGGCCTATCTGCTTGATCGTGGGCTTCCGGAGGAAGATGTTCGTCGTTTTAGCCACGGACTTTCGAATTGTTGGGGAAAGTGTGTTGATCTGGGCGCTCCACCGCCGCCGAATAGCGACGTCCTCGAAATCATCTCGGATCTTCTGGCCTCTGGAAGGCTTAGATACGGTGAGCAATCTACGCTTGGAAAGGTCCCGGTTTTTGGCACTTTAAGCGAGCTTTGTGAGGCTGCGCTTAAACTGTCTGGAGCCCCGCCGTTGTCTGCACTTCGTGTTGGCTGAACTGTCTGCGATATCCTTCGGATTGGTTCTCTAGCATTTCGATAGTCTCGCCCGCCATGTCTTGCGTCACCCCCGCATCGCGCCAAAAGCATAGCGGTAGGACAAAGCCACGCCACCGGCGCCGCCCACGATGTTGCCCAGACTGACCCAGATCAGGTTTCCCGCCACGTTCGCTGCCGTGATGTCGGCCCCGGCCCAAAGACCTGCCGGAAACAGGAACATGTTGGCGATCGAATGCTCCAGCCCCAGCGCGACGAAAGCGGTAACCGGCCAGAGAATGGCCAGTATCTTGTCGGTCGTGGTCCGGGCGGAAAAACTCAGCCAGACCGCAAGACAGACCAGCGCGTTGCACAAGGCGCCCCGCGTAAAAGCCTCCAACGGGTCGAGTGCTGCTTTCGTGGTCGCGGCCTTGGCTGCCACCGCGCCCATCGGTCCGTCCAGAAGCCCTGAGAACCCGAAGGCGATTGCCAGACCGACCGCTCCGATCAGGTTGCCCGCATAGACCACGGCCCAGTTGCGCAGCAAGGCGCCGACCGTCACGCGCCGGTCGACCACGGCCATCACCATCAGCGCATTGCCGGTAAAAAGCTCGGCCCCGCCGACGATGACCAGGATCAGCCCCAGCGAAAACACCAAGCCTCCCAGCACCCTTTGGGGGCCAAAGCCCGGCTCAGCCCCCGCCATCGTGACACACCAAAGCGCCGCCCCAAAGCCGATAAAGGCACCCGCAAGAACCGCAAGCGTGGCCATCCGGTAAAGTGGCAAGGCGGCCTTGGCGACGCCCGCGGTTTCGATCAGGGCGGCGATCTCGGCGGGCTTGTAGGCGTCATGGCTTTCTGTGGGGGTATTTGCGGGCATCCTGTCCTCCGTTTGAGGTCAGACTAGCCGATATCAGCGCCACGCAAAGCGAAAAGGCATGCCTTGCGGCATGCCCCGACTTGGTTTTCATTTTCTTAACGTCCGCAGGCAAGACCTTATTTCAATGGACATTTAGATTCTGTCCACTGTGGACATCAGTCCTTTGCGCGTTCCACATAGCTGTCGTCGTCGGTGTTGATCACGACCCGGATGCCCGCGCCGATATGCGGCGGCACCATGATCCGTAGCCCGTTCACCGTCATCGCCGGCTTGTAGGATGACGACGCGGTCTGGCCCTTGACCACCGGCTCGGTCTCGGTGATCTCGACGGTGATCCGCTGCGGCACTTCCAGCGCGATCGGGATGCCCTCGAACGTCTTTACCTGGCAGCGCATGCCTTCCATCAAATAGGGCTTGTTTGCCCCCAGCACGTCTTCGGTGACGACGACCTGGTCATAGGTCTGCGGCTCCATGAAGTGAAAGCCCTCGCTGTCTTCATAAAGAAAGTCATAGTCGCGCTCGTCCACGGTGGCCTTTTCAACCATCTCGGTTGTCCGCCAGCGTTCGGAGACCTTGGTGCCGTCCGAAATCCGGCGCATGTCGACCGTCGTGGTCGGCGTGCCCTTGCCAGGATGGAAGTTCGCTGCGGTCAGCACGACATAAAGCCGGCCTTCCATTTCGACAACGTTGCCCTTGCGCAGGCTGGAGGCGATGACTTTCAAAGGTCTGGTCCTTGTGATCCGGGTGCCGGTCCCCTAGACCGACATCGTCGCGCGACGTAACCCATCCCCACTGGAAATTCCAGATGAATCCCGCATCTCCTTGGTGGACCCCCTCACGCCACGCCGACCGCAGGCCGCTTTTGCGGACCCGCAACCGGATACAAGCCGCGATCCGGGGCCGGCTGGCGGCTGAGGGCTTTACCGAAGTTGACCCCGCAGCCCTTGCGATCAGCCCGGGAAACGAGGCACATCTGCACGGGTTCCGCACCGATGCCATCGGCAATGACGGGGTGCCACGGCAGATGTATCTGCACACCTCGCCCGAATTCGCGATGAAAAAGCTGCTGGCGGCGGGGGAGGAGCGGATCCATGCCTTCTCTCACGTCTGGCGAAACCGGGAACGTGGGGCGCTGCACAGCCCCGAGTTCACCATGCTGGAATGGTATCGGGTCGGCGAAAGCTATGAGCGGCTGATGCAGGATACCGTCACCTTCCTGCGCCTTGCGGCGGGTGAGGCGGGGACTTCGGTCCTGCGCCACCGCGACCGGACCTGTGACCCCTTTGCCGAACCGGAACGCCTTACCGTGGCCGAGGCATTTCAGGTCCATGCCGGGGTTGATCTGATGGCGTCGATCAACGTCGACGGTTCGACCTCTGCCGACCGGCTGGCGATGGAGTTGGACCGCATCGGCCAGCGCCGCGCGGCGGATGACACCTGGTCCGACATGTTAAGCCGGGTGTTGTCGGATAAGGTCGAGCCGCATCTTGGGGCAGGGCGGATTACCATTCTTGATCACTACCCGGCCGCCGAAGCGGCACTTGCCCGCAAAGTCCCCGGCGACGCGCGGGTGGCCGAACGGTTCGAGGTCTATGCCTGCGGCGTGGAACTGGCCAACGGTTTTGGCGAATTGACCGACCCCGCTGAACAACGCCTGCGGTTCCAGGCGGAAATGGCGGAAAAGGCCCGTGTCTATGGCGAGACCTATCCGCTGGACGAGGATTTTCTGGCCGCCCTTGCGATCATGCCCCCGGCAGCGGGCATCGCGATGGGGTTTGACCGGGTGGTGATGCTGGCCACCGGTGCCCCCCGGATTGATGACGTGATGTGGACCCCGGTGCCCTGACCCTGTCGCGGGTTGGGGCGGTTTTCAGATTGAGCGCCTTTGGCGCGTTGTTCCTGTCTCGGCCTTTTGCGCGTGAAGGACGCACAAAACGCCTCGGGCGGCGCTCCGCGCGGGAGTATTTTTGCCAAGAGGAATGCGGCCTGGTAACAGCGGGTTGAACGCCGGTTGCGCAGTCTTGCATTGGCGCAGCTCTGGGCGCAAACAGGGCACGTTTTCGGGCTTAGGGAGACGGGCATGACCCATCGTATCGCCATACTTGGGGCCTCGGGCTATACCGGGGCCGAGCTTGTCCGTCTGATCGCGACGCATCCGATGATGCGGATCGTGGCCTTGTCGGCGGACCGCAAGGCCGGGATGGCGATGGCAGAGGTGTTTCCGTTCCTGCGCCATCTGGACTTGCCACAGTTGCAGAAGATCGACGAGATCGATTTTTCCAATGTTGACCTGTGCTTCTGCGCGCTTCCTCATGCAACGACGCAAGAGGTGGTGGCAAAGCTGCCGCGCGGGTTGAAGATTGTCGATCTGTCGGCGGATTTCCGGCTGCGCGACGCGGCGGAGTATGAGAAATGGTATGGGCAGCCGCACACACAGCCTGAATTGCAGGCCGAAGCGGTCTATGGGCTGACCGAGTTTTACCGCGAGGATATTCGCGCGGCGCGGCTGGTGGCGGGCACGGGTTGCAATGCCGCGACCGGCCAGTTCGCGCTGCGCCCGCTGATCGCGGCGGGGTGCATTGATCCGGACGAGATCCTGATTGACCTCAAGGCCGGGGTCTCCGGCGCCGGGCGGTCGTTGAAGGAGAACCTGCTGCATGCCGAATTGTCGGGCGGCACCCATGCCTATTCGGCGGGTGGCAAGCATCGGCATCTGGGCGAATTTGATCAGGAGTTTTCACGCGTGGCAGGGCGGCCGGTGCGGGTGCAGTTCACGCCGCATCTTTTGCCGATGAACCGGGGGATTCTGGCCACGGTCTACATCCGGGGTGACGCGAAGGTCGTGCATCAGGTGCTTGAAAAGGCGTATGAAACGGAACCGTTCCTGAAGGTGCTGCCGTTCGGCGCGCTGCCGTCCACCCGCGACATTGCCGGGTCGAATTTCTGCCATCTGGGCGTGATCGGCGACCGTATTCCGGGGCGCGCGGTGGTGGTGGCGGCGCTGGACAACTTGACCAAGGGAAGCTCGGGTCAGGCGATCCAGAACGCCAATCTGATGCTGGGTCTGGATGAAACCATGGGGCTGATGCTGGCCCCGATCTTTCCGTGAGGGCGACATGGCGGGCTTGAAGGGTCTGAAGAAACAGCGGCGCATTCAGGTCGTCGCTTTAGCGGCAGTGGCCTTGATGTCGGCGGTGGCGGTCATCTGGCTGTTCGTGCCCAAGGACGCGATCAACTTTTTCCGCAGCCCGACCGAAGTTCTGGCCAGCCACCCCGGCCCGGACGAGGTGTTCCGTATCGGTGGGTTGGTGGTTGAAGGGTCGGTTGTCCGTGGTGAAGGGACCGAGGTCGGCTTTGCCGTCACCGACACCAATGCCACGGTGATGGTGCGCTATACCGGAATCCTGCCTGACCTTTTCGCCGAAGGGCAGGGCATGGTGGCGCTTGGCCGGATGGAGGGGGAGACTTTTGTCGCGACCGAAGTGCTGGCCAAGCATGACGAGACCTACATGCCGAAGGAAGTGGTCGATGCGCTGAAGGCGCAGGGAGTCTACAAGGCCCCGGAAAACTAGGCGCGCGCGCAGGCTACGCAGCGTTAACGCCCTTTCGGCAGGCTCACCCCGTGCTGAATGCCGGGGGTGCCGATGCCGAATGTCCGCGAGATTGCCGAAGAAATCGTCGCCCGCGAGGGGGGCTTTGTGAATGATCCCGATGATCCCGGAGGCGCCACAAAGCACGGGGTGACCATCGGCACCCTGCGCCGTCTGGGGATCGACGTGAACCGCGATACACGGATTGATGTGGCGGACGTCAAGGCCCTGACCCGGGCGCAGTCGGTGGACATCTATCTGGAGCATTACTTCAAAGCCCCCGGCATCGCCGCCCTGCCGGAGCCGCTTCAGGCGTCGGTCTTCGACATGCAGGTGAATGCCGGGTCGAATTCGGTAAAGATCCTGCAGCGGCTGTTAACCGACATGGGTTACCCTTGCGAACCCGATGGCGAGATCGGCCCCGCAACCATCCGCGCGGCGCAACTGGCACATGAGGCGGCCCCGACGCATCTGGTGGATGCCTACGGGATCGCGCGGCGCAATTATTACTACGCCTTGGCCGACAAGCGCCCGGCCAGCCGGAAATATGCGCGGGCGAAAGATGGCGGCAAGGGTGGCTGGATCATCCGGGCCGAGGAATTCATTGCGCCGAAGTATCATCTGACGGCGGCGCAACATGCGGCACGGGTGGCGGCATGGGGGTGATCGGCAATCTGATGGGCAGCCCCGGTGCGGTGACCGCTTTGGGTGAGGCGGCCAAGGGCGTGGCCGAGGTGTTCGTGCCCTCGGCCACCAAGCGGATGGAACTGTCAGCCGAGGCGCAGATGGCGGCGCTGGAACAGTTGGGCGAGGAGTATCAGCATCCCGGTCTGTCGTGGTTCGACCGGCTGGTGAACGGGCTGAACCGGCTGCCGCGCCCGATGCTGGCCTTTGGCACGCTGGGGCTTTTCACCTATGCCATGGTTGATCCTGTAGCCTTTGCCCAGCGGATGGTGGGCTTGAACGCGGTGCCGGAACCCCTTTGGTGGCTTTTGGGCGCGATCGTCGCTTTCTACTTTGGCGCGCGCGAGACGCATTATTTCCGCAATCGCGCAGTGGCCACGCCGTTTGCGTCGCCGGGGGCAACTGCTGGCGAAAATGCCGCGTTGGAGGAGTGGCGGCAAAGCTGATTGCGGCCATATCCTTGACCTCTTGGCGGGCCTCTGGCATGGCCTAGAGGTCAAAGGATGTGATCAAATGAACCTGTTTGCCGATATTCGCGCGCTTGTCGTGACCGAGCTTGAGGCCATGATGGTCGCAGGCACCCTGCCTGTGGGGCTGGACCTTGCCGCCGTTGCGGTGGAACCGCCGCGCGATGCAGGCCATGGCGATATGGCGACCAATGCGGCGATGGTGCTGGCCAAACCTGCGGGCATGCAGCCGCGCGCGATTGCCGAAGCTTTGGCGGCGCGGCTTTTGGCCGACAGTCGGATTGCGGCGGCTGATGTGGCGGGGCCGGGGTTCCTGAACCTGCGGCTGCAGCCATTCGCCTGGCAGGGTCTGGTGCGTTCTGTGCTAAAGCAGGGTACCGGCTATGGCCGGTCAACCCTTGGTGCCGGCCGTAAGGTCAACGTCGAATTCGTCAGCGCCAACCCCACCGGCCCGATGCATGTGGGCCACGTTCGCGGTGCTGTGGTCGGCGATGCGCTGTCGCGGCTTCTGGCCTATGCCGGCTGGGACGTGACGCGTGAATATTACATCAACGACGGCGGCGCGCAGGTCGATGTGCTGGCGCGGTCGGCTTATGAACGCTACCGCGAGGCCAATGGGCTGGAACCTGAAATCCGCGAGGGGCTGTATCCCGGCGACTATCTGATCCCGGTCGGTGAGGCCTTGAAGGCCATGCATGGCGAAAGCCTCTTGGAGAAGCCGGAAGCCGACTGGCTGGACGAAGTCCGCGATTTCGCCACCGACATGATGATGACGATGATCCGGGCCGATCTGGCGGCGCTTGGCGTTCAGATGGATGTTTATTCGTCCGAAAAGGCGCTGTATGGGACCGGTCAGATCGAGGCGGCGATCCAGACCCTGCGCGACATGGACCTGATCTATGAAGGTGTGCTGGAACCGCCAAAGGGCAAGGAGCCCGAGGATTGGGAGCCGCGCGTCCAGACCCTGTTCCGGTCGACTGTGCATGGCGATGACGTAGACCGCCCCGTGCAGAAATCCGATGGCTCCTGGACCTATTTCGCGCCCGATATCGCCTATCATTACAACAAGGTACAGCGCGGCTTTGACGAGCTAATCGACATCTTCGGCGCTGACCATGGCGGCTATGTCAAGCGGATGAAGGCGGCGGTTTCCGCGCTGTCCGGGGGCCGGGTGCCGTTGGATATCAAGCTGATCCAACTGGTCAAGCTGTGGAAAAACGGCGAGCCGTTCAAGATGTCCAAGCGGGCAGGGACCTTTGTGACGCTGCGCGATGTGGTCGAGGAAGTGGGGGCCGATGTCACCCGCTTCATGATGCTGACCCGCAAGAATGACGTGGCGCTGGACTTCGACTTTGACAAGGTGATGGAGCAGTCCAAGGACAATCCGGTCTTCTATGTGCAATACGCCAATGCGCGGGTGAACTCGATCCTGCGCAAGGCGCGCGGTGAGGCGGGGCTGGATGTGTCGGACTCCACCCTTGCCACGGCCGATCTGGCGCATCTGGCGCACCCGGCGGAACTTGGGATGATCGCCAAGCTGGCCGAATGGCCGCGTCTGGTGGAAATCGCGGCGCGTGGCAACGAACCACATCGGGTGGCGTTTTACCTCTTTGAACTCGCCTCCGACTTCCACGGGTTGTGGAACCGGGGCAATGACGAGGTCTCATTGCGCTTCCTGCAAGAGGACAAGGCCATTTCGACGGCGAAAATCGCCCTGGCGCGGGCTGTGGGCGTTGTCATTTGCGCTGGCCTTGGTATCCTTGGCGT
>CAIXBE010000305.1 GCA_903917595.1 uncultured Rhodobacterales bacterium | reverse complement strand
TCCAGTTCATCCTCGGGGATCCCGATCAGCCCGAGGTCGAAATCCTCGGCCAGCAGGGCCTGCAGTTCTTGCAGTAGCAGGGCCTCGTCCCAGCCGCCCAGCTCGGTCAACTTGTTGTCGGCGATCCGATAGGCCCGGCGCTGGGCCTCGGTCAGGTGGCCCAGCACGATGACCGGGGCCTCGGACAGGCCGAGATGGGCGGCCGCCATGATGCGGCCATGGCCCGCGATCAACTCCCCGTCGGCCGCCACCAGCACCGGCACGGTCCAGCCGAACTCGGCTATGCTGGCGGCAATCTTGGCCACCTGATCGGCGTCGTGGGTCTTGGCGTTGCGGGCGTAGGGTTTCAGCCGGGCGAGGGGCCAAAGTTCGATCCGGTCGGGTGGCATCATCATCGCGCGGGTTCGGCCAGCGGCGTGCAGATGATCAGCGTGGTTCGGCCGGGGAGATACCAGCTTGGGAAATCCTCGGGCCAGGCGACGCAAAGCCCGTAAAGCGCCGCCGTGGCCATGGTATCCTGACGCTTGGCTGCATCGAAAGTGCCGTAGAGATGGGCGGCCACCGCGGCGGCTTTCCTGTCCGTGCGGTAGAAATACCCATGGTCGACGAGCTCGCGCGGCCACGGATCGACGTGATAGCCGCGCCCGTTGAACAAGCCGCGCCGCGCCAGCACCGAGGGCGAAAAGTCTGATTTCGACAGTCGCCAACCATTCCGCACGCCGAACAGCATGGCGAGGCGCTGACGCGTGGCGCGCAAATCCTGATACCGGGCGTCACTCTGACGTTGGCCTTTCGCGTCGCAGAATTTCTGCTGATATTCAGTCACCGCGCTGGCGAGAGCGACAATTTCGTCAGGGCTGGTTGCTGCCTGCTGGAGGATGAGGGGTCTGTTCATGCCGCTTGCCTCTTGGTTTTCAGGTCGGCAAAGGTTTCACCGGTGTCAGCCAAGACGGCGTTGGCGCCGGTGAATTGCTGCCAGCGTTCGATGGCCACATCGACATAGGCCGGGTTCAATTCGATCCCGAAGCAGATACGGCCCGTGGTTTCGGCTGCGATCAGCGTGGTGCCGGAGCCCATGAAGGGTTCGAACACCGCCTGACCCGGGCTGGAGTTGTTCAGGATCGGACGCCGCATGCATTCGACCGGTTTCTGCGTGCCATGCACGGTGGCCGCGTCCTGGTCCTTGCCGGAGATGTGCCAAAGCGTGGTCTGTTTGCGGTCCCCTGCCCAGTGGCCCTTGCCGGTCTTCTTGACCGCATACCAGCAGGGTTCGTGCTGCCAGTGATAGTCGCCACGGCTGAGAACCAACCGGTCCTTGGCCCAGATGATCTGGGACCGGACGGCGAAACCCGCCGCCAACAGGCTCTCGGCGACAGTCGTGGCATGCAATGCGCCATGCCAGACATAGGCCACGTCGCCAGGAAACAGCGACCACGCTTCGCGCCAGTCGGCCCGGTCGTCATTCAGCACCTTGCCGGTGCGTTTGGTCTTGGCCGCACCCGCCTGGTTGCGCCATGACGGATCATACTCCACGCCATAGGGCGGGTCTGTGACCATCAGCAGCGGCTTCACATCGCCAAGCAGCCGTCCGACAACATCGGCGGCCGTGCTGTCGCCGCAGATCAAGCGGTGCGACCCGAGTTGCCAGAGGTCGCCCGCCACCGACACCGGCGTGACCGGCGGCTCCGGACTGTCGTCCTCGCCCTCGACCGCGCTGCCTTCCACCTGATCAGGATCACGCAACAAGGCGTCCAAATCCTCGTCGGTGATCCCCAGCAGCGACAGGTCGAAATCCTCGGCAAGCAGCCCCGCGATCTCGTCGCGCAACATCGCCTCGTCCCATTCGCCCAG
>CAIXBE010000304.1 GCA_903917595.1 uncultured Rhodobacterales bacterium | reverse complement strand
TTGCCCCACCAGTCAGGGTTGCGCTTGTAGCTGGCGAATACGCCGATTTCGCTGTCAGCCAGCACATAGGGGCCGGACCCGACCGGCACCTCCATCGTGGCTTCGGCGAAATCCTTGCCTTCGAATTGGGCCTTTTTCAGGATCGGGCGCAGGCCAAGGATAAGCGGCAGTTCGCGGTCTTCGACGTTGAAGGTGAACTTGACCGACCGCGCGCCGGTCTGTTCCATCGTGGCGATCTTGGCCCATGCAGCATTGTAGCGTGCAGCGCCAGCGGTGCCCAACGTTTCCATCGACCACATCACGTCTTCGATCGTGACAGGCGAGCCATCCGAGAATCGGGCCTCGGGGCGCAGGGTGAATTCGACGTAGGTCCGCCCCTCATCCGTATCAATCGATTCGGCCAAAAGCCCATACAGGGAGAAGGCCTCGTCATAACTGCGGCCCATCAGCGTCTCGACCGTGAGGGTCGAAATGCCGATCGGGGCGCGGCCTTTGACGACATAGGGGTTGTAGCTGTCATAGCTGCCGGACTCGCCCCAGCGGTAGGTGCCGCCCTTCGGCGCATCGGGGTTCGCTTGTGGCAGCGACACAAAATCCGGGGGCAGGGCAGGGTCGCCATACATAGCTATGCCATGCATCGGCTCGGCCTGCGCAGAAGCCCCCCCAACGGTCAGGGCCAGCACAACGGCAAGGCCGTGCCAGTGGTTTTGGCGTTTGGTGATCATTGCTGCGGGCTCCCCGTCCGTCTGGTTCATTTGGGACAAGACTATGATGGTCTGCGAGGATATTCAAACTTTTAGCTTGGCCATCGGCGATGAGCCGACTATATAGGTTGGACTGCTCGATAGGTTTCTTGCCTGTATGAAACCTGCCTCAATAACTTAACGCCGGCCTTGTGCCGGCGTTTTTTTCATTTGATCAGGCCCACTTCCACCAGGACTTCCATCGGATGCCGCAGCGTGGCATGTTTTTACGCAGACGCAGCATGAGGGACCGATCATGACACTTACAGCCAAGCGGGCGATCATCACCGGATCAAACTCGGGTATTGGGCTAGGCGTGGCTGAGGCACTGGCCGCCGCAGGGGCCGAAGTGATTCTGAACAGCTTCACCGACCGCGCGGAGGACCATGAGCTTGCCCGCGATCTGGGTGCCCGCCACGGTGTTGCGGCACGCTATATCGCGGCGGATATGTCCAAGGGGGGCGAATGTCGGGGGCTGATCGACAAGGCGGGCGGCTGCGACATTCTGGTGAACAACGCCGGCATCCAGTTCGTCGCCCCGATCGAGGATTTCCCGACCGAAAAGTGGGACATGATTCTGGCGATCAACCTCAGTTCCGCCTTTCACACCACCGCCGCCGCGCTGCCGGGGATGCGGGCAAAGGGTTGGGGCCGGGTGGTCAACATCGCCTCGGCCCACGGGCTGACCGCCAGCCCCTATAAATCCGCCTACATCGCCGCCAAGCATGGCGTGGTCGGCCTGACCAAGACCGTGGCGCTGGAAACCGCAGGTCAGGGGATAACCGCCAACGCGATCTGTCCGGGCTATGTACTGACCCCGCTGGTCGAGGCGCAGATACCCGGCCAGATGCAGGTCAACGGCATGGACCGCGAGACGGTTATCCGCGAGGTGATGCTGCTGCGCCAGCCGTCGCGCCAGTTCGCCACGGTCGAACAGATCGGCGGCACCACCGTCTATCTGTGCAGTGCTTCGGCGGATCAGGTGACCGGCACCACGATCTCGGTTGATGGCGGCTGGACGGCGCTGTGACCGGTTATCAGACGATAGGTTCTTTTGGCGAAGGATAGACCAGACCGCCCGACACAATCAGCTTGGCCGCGTCGTCAATGCCCATGTCCATGAAGATCAGGTCCTTGGTCGGCACGAACAACAGCATGCCGCTGGTGAACGGGGTCAGGCCGACAAAGACGGCTGACATCTCGGGGCCCAGATGCTCCAGCTTTTCGGCAAGCTCGCCCTTGGGCCGGGTCGACAGGAACCCAAGCGCCCAGGAGCCGGGGCCGGGAAATTCGACCAGCACCACCTTGTCGAAGCTTTTTTCCTTCTTGTTGAAGAAGGTCTCGGCAATCTGCTTGATCGCGCCATAGATTGACCGGACGACCGGCATCCGGTCGACGAGGTCCTCACCCGAACGGATCACCGACCGCCCGATCAGGCCCTTGGCAAGCCAGCCGATGGCAATCGTGACGATCAGGAACACCAGCACGCCAACGCCGCGGACCGGGAACTCGTATTCCGGTCCGATCAGGCGGCGGATCAGCACGTCGGGTTGGTAGTATGATGGGATCAGCGGCAGAATCCAGCCGTCGATCCAGCCGATCACTGCCACGACGAAATACAGCGTCAGTCCGATTGGCAGGACGACGACCAGCCCGGTCAGAAAGCTGGACCGCAGCGTGGCCAGAAAGCCGCGGCGGGGGGAATGCGGTTCGGTCATGCGCGTCTGTCCTCTTCGCCACTACACTAAGGGGGCGCATCGGGGTTGCGCAATGGCACGGAACCGCGATTGCGCGAAATTCGGCAACACGCATCAGACCGGATCGCGAAGCGCGCTGGCGATGGCTGCCGCAAGCCGCGCGTTTGACAGGACCAGAGCGATGTTGGCCGCAAGCGACCGGCCATCCGTCAACTCGAACAGGCGCGAGAGCAGGAAGGGCGTCACTGCCTTGGCGGCGATGCCAGCGGCGGCGGCCTCAGACAGGGCAGTCTCGATATGGGGCATGATCTCGGCGCGGGAAATTTCGGCTTCCACCGGAATCGGGTTCGCGACCAGTTGGCCGCCCGGCAGACCCAAAAGGCTCCGCATCCGGTGCGCGGCGGCAATGTCTGCGGCGCGGTCCATCCGCAACGGTGCCTTCAGGCCAGACGACCGCGACCAGAAGGCCGGAAAGTCGTCCTGTCCGTAGGCGATGACCGGTACGCCCATGGTTTCCAGATATTCCAGTGTCTTCGGAAGATCGAGAATCGCCTTGGCCCCCGCCGCAACCACGGTGACCGGGGTTTCCGCCAGTTCGCGCAGGTCGGCCGAGATATCAAAGCTGGTCTCGGCCCCGCGATGGACCCCGCCGATGCCGCCGGTCGCAAAGACCGGAATCCCTGCCAGATGCGCGCAGATCATGGTGGCGGCAACGGTGGTGGCCCCGGTGCCGCCGGTGGCAAGGCAGGCGGCAAGGTCGGCGCGTGACAGCTTGGCGACGTTGGTCGCCTGACCCAAGGCCTGCAACTCCGCCCCGGTCAGGCCAATGTGGATGCGGTGGTTCATGATGGCGATGGTCGCAGGGATCGCCCCATGGGCGCGAACTTCGGATTCAACCCGCTGTGCTGTTTCCACATTCTGCGGGAATGGCATACCATGGGTAATGATCGTGCTTTCCAAAGCCACAATCGCGGAACCTTCGGCGCGCGCCTTGGCGACTTCGGGCGAAAAGGTCAGGGGCAGGGCGGCAAGGTCGGTCACGATCCGATTTCTCCTGAAACATAGTTGGCGGCGGCCTGAATGGCGGCGGCAAGCGCCTGATCGCGGGCGGCTCCGCGTTTTTCGGCGACGATATGGGCGGCCATGAAGGTATCGCCAGCTCCGGTGACCCGGGTCACCAGCACCGGAGGTGGGGTGGCGGTAATCACCTCTGTGCCGCGCCGTGCCTCGGCACTGGCGCGGCCGCCGTCCGTCACCAGCACCCGGCTGGCCCCGCGCGCAACCAGTGCTTGCGCAGCTTCGGCTGCGGTGGCGGCGGTGTGCTTGGACAGCAGGTTCGCTTCTTCAAGATTGACATACAGCGTCGCCGTCGGATGGCCCAGCAGTGGCAACAGCCGCTCCGCCTTGCCGGGCGATGCCGGGGCCACCCGCAGGTCGGCAGCGGCAAACAGCGGCGAAACCGCGATTCTGGCCAAGAGGGATTTGGTCAGGTTGCCGTCCAGCGCCACCAGCCCGGCCCAAGGCGCACCCGCGCGACCCAGACGGCCATCCTCCAGCGGGCGCAGGATCTTGTCGCCTGCCGCCTCCAGCGAATGGGCGTCGGCCACGGCGGCGATCAGTCCGTTGGCACCTTCGATCGCCATGTAACGGTCGGTAGGCAGATCATCCGAGCGGTAGACATGCGCCGTGTCCAGCCCCAGCCGCTGACAGGCGGCAATCAGCCCGTCGCCCTCGGCGTCGCGGCCAATGGCGGTCAACAGGGCAGGGGTCATCCCGAACCGCCGCAAGGTCATCGCGATGTTCATCGCCACGCCCCCCGGCAACCGCGTGATCCGCCCCGGCACGTCCGAGCCAAGCCGCATCGACGTCGCCGAGCGACCGATGATGTCCCACAGCACGGACCCGATGCAAAGGATGTCTGGTGTCATGGTGCGGTTCTTGCGCAGGACGCCCGGCAAGACAAGGGGCTGCGAATAGCGGGGCGCGCGTCACCGGTCGTTGCGACCAAATCCCGATTGCATGAAGCCCGATTGCATGAAGAACGGCAGGGCCGGGTCATGCGACGGCGCGCCGGTCAGGTCTTCGGGGGCAAGCCGGGTGTCGCGCAGCGTCTCAGCGGTGATCGCGGCGCGGCGGGCCTGACCTGCAAGGGCGGTCTCGGTTGCGGCAAAGTGGCGGCGCAGGCGGTCGATCAGGCCGGGGCGCTGCGGGGCGCGGGGGACGGCATGCATCGCGGTGGCTGGGGCAAGGTGGGTCATGGCGCACTCCATTGATGGCGATGACCCCAGAATGCCGGTCCGGCCGGGACAATGCTTGGGGGCCGCGTGGGGATGCGGTGGGGAATGTCGGGGGAAATGCCAAGGATTGCGGATGGCGTTTGATATGTGGCTTCGGGCGGATTACTCCTGATCCATCGGCAAGACGGGCTTTTCGAAATGCATCACGTCTTCGGCTCATATGCGCTTTACCCTGACCGGGCCGAACTGGTCGGGCCCGAAGGGTCTGTGCGGCTGGAGCCGAAGGCCTTTGCCGTCCTGCGCCTGCTGGTGGAAAACCACGACCGGGTGGTGTCGCGCGAAGAGATGATCGAAGCGATCTGGGGCGGGCGCTTTGTGTCGGACGCGGCGGTGTCGACCGCGCTCAAGTTCGCGCGCAGGGCGGTGGGCGATGACGGCGTGCAGCAGACGATGATCCGCACGATGCATGGGCTTGGCCACCGCTTTGTCGCCCCGGTGGAGCGGCGGGTGGATGCGACGACCGTCGTTCAGGCGGTGGAGCCCGCGCAGGAACAGACCTACCGCCGCCCGACCATTGCCGTCTTGCCCTTTGTGCAGAATGCGGGCGAGGCGGTGCATGTTGGCGACGGGCTGGCGGACGAGATCATCTCCTCGCTGTCGCGCCTGCGCTGGCTGCGGGTGATCGCGCGGGAATCCACCTTTCGCTTTCGGCAGGACGGGATCGATCTTGAGGGGCTGCGCCGGGTTCTGGGCGCGGGCTATGCGCTTAGCGGCCGGGTGGAACTGGTGGCGGGGCGGCTGAATGTCAGTGTGACGCTGATCGAGACGCTTTCGGGCTCGGTGGTCTGGTCCGACCGGTTCAACCCGGCGCTGGCTGAACTGCATCTGGCAAGGCAAGAGATCACCTCGGCCGTCATCGGGGCACTGGACCTGCGAATCTCGCAGGCCGAAGCGGCGACCGCGCGCACCAAATCGACCGAGATGCTGGACGCTTGGGGGGCCTATCATTTGGGGATGAGCCATTTCAACCGGTTCAACGCCCATGACAATGTCATCGCAGCCGGGCTTTTTGAACGGGCGACGGTGCTGGACCCCGGTTTCGCCACCGCCTTTGCCGCCTGGTCAATCGCGCGGTTTCAGGATGCGAAGCTGGGCTACCAGACGGATTTCGCGGCCATTGCCCCGGATGTCCGCAGTCTGGCCGAGCGGGCTGTCGAACTCGACCCCTATGACCCTTTGGCCAGCATGGCGATGGGACGGGTCCAGTCGCTGGAAGGCAATCCTGAGGACGGCATCTTCTGGTATGAGCGATCAGTCCGCCTGAGCCCAAACTTCGCCAAAGGCTATTTTTCGCAAGGGGTTTCTGACCTCTTGGCCGGAAGAAACGTGCAGTCGTGCGTCGACGTTGACCTTTCCTTGGGGCTGAGCCCGCTGGACCCGCTTTTGGGGCCGATGTTGTCGATCAAAGCGATGTCATTCCTGCTGGAGGGTAACCGTGCTTTGGCCCGGGACTGGAGCCTGCAAGCAGTGCGCAGCAACCAGTCGCATTATATCGTCATCGCCAGCACTGCGTTGATCTGCCATCTGGCAGGCGACGCAGCCCGGGCCGCGCATTGGACCGCGGTTTTGCTGGCGCGCCGCCCGGACGCTTCGGTCAGCATGTTTCAACGGGCACTGCTCTTTGCCGACCTACAAACCCGGGCCATGATCCGCCGGGCGCTGGTTGAACTGGGCCTGCCGGATTGACGGTTGGCTCCAAAACTGGCGACAGGATCAGACTGCCAAGGCGCAACAAGCCATGTATACGAATTTACAGGCGAAGGTTGATGACGTTTGAAATGCAGCCAGTACCGGCGTAGGCCAAGGGAAAGGCAATTCGGGTTCCACAATGCATCATGTTTTCGGCCCCTATACGCTTTACCCCGACCGGGCCGAACTGATCGGGCCGGATGGGGTGGTGCGGGTGGAACCGAAGGCTTTCGCTGTCTTGCGCCTGTTGGTGGAAAACCATGACCGGATCGTGTCGCGCGAAGAGATGATCGAGGTGGCCTGGGGCGGGCGGTTTATCTCTGACGCCGCCGTGTCGACAGCGCTGAAATTTGCCCGCAAGGCCGTGGGCGATGATGGCTCCGGCCAAGCGATGATCCGCACGATGCATGGGCTTGGCCACCGCTTTGTCGCCCCGGTCGAGCGGCGGGCGGATGCGACGACCGTCGTTCAGGCGGTGGTGCCTGCACCGGAACAGACCGACCGCCGCCCGACCATTGCCATCCTGCCCTTTGCCCAGAATGCGGGTGAGGCGGTACATGTGGGCGACGGGCTGGCGGACGAGATAATCTCGTCGCTGTCGCGGTTGCGCTGGCTGCGGGTGATCGCACGGGAATCCACCTTTCGTTTCCGGCAGGACGGGATTGACCTTGAGGGCCTGCGCCGGGTGCTTGGCGCCGGTTATGCCTTAAGCGGGCGGGTGGAACTGGTGGCAGGGCGGCTGAATGTTACGGTCACCTTGATCGAGACGCTGTCAGGGTCGGTTATCTGGGCCGACAGGTTCAGCCCTTCGCTGGACGATCTGCACATGGCCCGGCAAGAGATCACCGCTGCCGTCATCGGTGCGCTGGACCTGCAAATCTCGCAGGCCGAAGCCGCGACAGCGCGCACCAAATCGACCGAGATGCTGGATGCCTGGGGGGCCTATCATCTGGGGATGAGCCATCTTCTGCGGTTCAACGCGCGCGACAACACGATTGCCGAGGGCCTATTCGAACGCGCGACCCTGATGGACCCGAACTTTGCGACCGCCTTTGCCGGGCGGGCCTTTGCCTTGCAACAAGAGGCGTCGCAGGGCTTCATGGCCGACGCAGCACCGGCGCTTGCCGAAATGCGGCGCATGGCCGAACGGGCGGTCGAGCTGGATCCCTTTGATCCCTTTGCCAATATGGTGATGGGCCGGGTCCAACATATTGGCGGTCGGTCCGAAGATGGGCTGTTCTGGTATGAACGGGCCATCGAGGTCAGCCCGAATTTCGCCAGGGGCCATTATGCCCGCAGCCATATAGACATTCTGGTCGGTCGCACGGACCAGGCCCGCGCCGGGGTAGATACCTCGATGCATCTTAGCCCGATGGACCCGCTTCTGGGCTTGATGCTGACCTTCAAGTCGCTCTCGTATTTCGTCGACGGCAAGATGGATTTGGCGCTGGAGTGGAGCCGGAAGGCGGTGCGCAGCAATCAGGTCCATTATCTGGTCCTGACCACGGCAGCGATGATAAGCCAAGTTGCTGGCGATACGGTTGAAGCCGCGCGGTGGGCAACCCGCCTGCGTGAGCTGCGCCCGGATGCCACGATTGCACCCTATTTCCTGTCGAATAACTTCGCGAATCCGCAAATCCGCGATCTGGTGCAACGGACGTTGCGTGATCTGGGGATACCGGACTGAACGCCGACCATAGGCATGGGGCCGGGATCTGTTACCTGCAACCCGCCCTCACCGGGGCCCTTGCACCTTTGCCAAAGCTGGCCTATACGCGCGGCACTTCACAGGGTCGGTGCGGTCCTTGGCGGGGAGAAATCCCGTTTAGGTCCACCGGTTGGGCGCAAGCCTGAGATCATCGGCCCAAGGTTCAAACCGGAAAAGGAAAAAGCATGGCTCTTCCCGAGTTCACCATGCGTCAGCTCTTGGAAGCTGGCGTTCACTACGGCCACCAGACCGCACGCTGGAACCCCAAGATGGGCGAATACATCTATGGGGACCGCAATGGCATCCACATTCTTGACCTGACCCAGACCGTGCCCATGCTGGACGCGGCGCTGAAACTGGTCCGCGACACTGTCGCCAAGGGCGGCCGCATCCTGTTCGTCGGCACCAAGCGTCAGGCACAAAAGCCGATCGCCGAGGCCGCTGAAAAATGCGCTCAGTATTACATGAACCACCGCTGGCTGGGCGGCACGCTGACCAACTGGAAGACCGTGTCGCAGTCGATCCTGCGGCTGAAGAACCTGGACGAAGTTCTGGGTGCAGGCGGCGAAGGCCTTACCAAGAAAGAGCGTCTTGGCATGGAACGCGACCAGGCCAAACTGCAGGCCTCGCTGGGCGGTATCCGCGAAATGGGCGGCGTGCCGGACCTGATCTTCATCATCGACGTGGGCAAGGAAGACCTGGCCATCCTCGAAGCGCAGAAGCTGGGTATCCCGGTCGTCGGCATTGTCGACACCAACTGCTCGCCCAAGGGCGTGACCCATGTGATCCCGGGCAACGATGACGCGGCCCGCGCGATCCAGCTGTATTGCGATCTGGTTGCCCGTGCGGCGCTGGACGGCATGACGGCCCAGATGGGCGCCGCCGGTGTCGATCTTGGCTCGCTTGATGCGGCGCCGGAAGAAGAAATCGTTGCGGAAGCTGTCGCCGAAGCCTGATTGGCTTTGCCGTCACATCACTGTCACCCGGCGGGTCTAGCCCCGCCGGGATCAGCTTTTCAGGAGTGCGAACAATGACTGTCACCGCCCAGATGGTGAAGGAACTGCGCGAATCGACCGGCGCAGGAATGATGGATGCCAAAAAGGCATTGGTTGAGGTCAATGGCGACATGGAAGCAGCCGTCGACTGGCTGCGCACCAAGGGCCTGGCCAAGGCCGCCAAGAAATCCGACCGCGTTGCCGCCGAAGGTCTGATCGGCGTTGCCGTGACCGACGGTCGTGGCGTTGCGGTCGAGATCAACTCGGAAACCGACTTTGTCGCCAAGAACGCCGATTTCCAGGCGTTGGTCCGCGACGTGGCGAATATCGCCCTGACCGTCGGCGACTCTGTCGAAGTGGTCAAGGCCGCGCAGCTGAACGGCAAGACCGTTGACACCGTCCTGCAGGAAGCCATTTCCCGCATCGGCGAGAACATGACCTTCCGCCGTTTGCATGTGCTGGAAGGCTCGACCGTGGTGTCTTATGTCCATAACGCCGCAGCGGATGGCATGGGCAAGATCGGCGTCCTCGTAGCGCTGAATGGCGACGCGACCAAGGCACAGGCGATCGGCAAGCAGTTTGCGATGCACATCGCCGCGACCTCGCCGCTGTCGCTGTCCGAAGCCACCCTTGACCCGGTGGTGCTAGAGCGGGAACTGGCCGTGCAAACCGCCAAGGCCCTGGAGGAAAACGCAGCCTCGCCCAAGCCGAAGCCGGATGCCGTGATCCACAACAACATCATCCCGGGCCGGATGAAGCGTTTCCTTGCGGAAAACACGCTGCTTGGTCAGGCCTTCGTGATCAACCCGGACCTGACCGTGGAAGCCGCAGCCAAGGAAGCTGGCGTCGAGATCACCGGCTATGCCCGTGTTGCCGTTGGCGAAGGCATTGAAAAGAAGACCGAAGATTTCGCTGCCGAAGTCGCGAAAGCGCTGCAGGGCTGATCTTTTGATCGTCGGATGAAAACAGGGGCCGGTGCATCGCTGCACCGGCCCTTTACACATGCACTCGTCAAAACTGTGCTGCGGAACAGAAACGGCGCGGTCCGGGGAGAAACCGCGCCGCCAAGCCCTGCCAAAACCCCCGGGGAAGGGTGAAGAAGCGGCAAGGCCAGAATTCGACCGCTTGAAACGTGGTCTGGACCTTTATGAGCCGGGTGCAGCAAAATCCCGCTGGCCCGCGTTCCCGACCAACTTGCAACCATCAGCAACAGCGGCCTTTTCACACATGCCCCAAGGGCAAGCGAGTGTGGAATCCCTGACCTTGGGGAAACGGTTCGCCAAGCTTAACGCGCGGCTTGGGCAACCTCGGGCATGCGCTGGAAAATCATGTTCAGAAGGGCACCCTTGGCCACGGCTTGAGCCGTCGTCTCCACAGCCAACGCCTCACGCGCAAGGCGCAGATGCTTTTCCACCATCGCCGGGCTCACGCCCATCAGCAGCGCCACGTCCTGTGTCGTCTTGCCGTCAGCCACCCATTCCAGCGATTCGCGCTGGCGCGGCGACAGGGCTCGGTGACGCGAAAGCTGCGGTAAATGCACGATAGTCAGGTGCATCATGTTGGCCACGGCCATTATTTCTTCGCGACGGTCCGTAAATACCCGGTCGACATCGACATGGCTCATTCCCGGATCGGCAATCAGCCCCAAAGCGCCCTTCGACCGTGATGAGACTTCGGGAAAGCTGACCGACATCCCCGCCGTCACCCCGGTCATCACGTTCTGGCGCACGGCCTCGGCCTCATCGGGGGCCAGACGACCAGCCTCGAACGCCTCTTTGACCCAGGTCCAGGTGCAAGCGCCCGAATTGCGCTCGGCCCAGCGGAACACCGGAGTCTTGGCGTAAAAGGCTCCCTGAAAATACCGCTTCACAAACTCTGCATCGCAAGTCGTCAGAAACAGCGCGTCATCGGGATCGCCGATCGTTTTCAGGTGGCGAAACCGGGTGTAGCCATAGTTGGCCCGCTTGAACCCCATCGCAGCGAAATGGTCGGTCGCCAGCCCCCAGGCCTCATCAATACTGGACGAAGCGGCAATCTTGTTCAGCAGCGGAAGGACATCGGTCCCGGTCATGGCTATTCCCCTTGGCCCATACTGATCCGTTCGACGCATGTCGTGACGTAAAGCTTGGCTCCGCGCTGAGTGATAGGCGGGCTTTTTCAATCTGTCGAGCCGTCTTGGCCCCAAAACGACCGGATGACGGCAGACGTCATGCAGGGCAAGGCGCCTAGCCCCTTGCTGCCTCGGCAGCGGCACGGATGGCGCGGATATTGACGCCGTAAGCTTGCGGCGCGGTCACAGACCCGCCCTTGAACACGGCCGAGCCTGCCACCAGCACATCCGCACCGGCGCGCGACACCAAGGGCGCTGTGGTGACGGTGACGCCGCCGTCTATCTCGATATGCACCGGGCGGTCACCGATCATCGCGCGCAAGCTGGCAATCTTGGCAACCTGACTGTCGATGAAACCTTGCCCACCAAAGCCCGGATTGACGGTCATCACGCAGACCAGATCGACCATGTCCAGAAGCTCGGCCACAGCATCAGCCGGAGTGCCGGGGTTCAAGGCGACACCAGCCTTTTTCCCAAGCCCGCGAATGGCTTGCAGCGTGCGGTGAATGTGCGGCCCAGCCTCGACATGGGCGGTGATGACATCGGCACCAGCGTTGGCAAAGGCCTCAAGATAGACATCAACCGGCGAGATCATCAGGTGGACATCCATCACGCCCTTGATATGCGGGCGCAAAGCCGCGCACATCGCCGGGCCGAAGGTCAGGTTCGGCACGAAATGGCCGTCCATCACATCGACATGCACCCAGTCCGCACCCATCGCCTCAATCGCGCGACACTCCGCTCCGAAGTTCGCGAAATCGGCAGCGAGGATTGACGGGGCGATCTTGATGGCACGGTTGAAGGTCATCGGGTGGCTCCAGTGCTTCAATTTGGGCGGCTTTCGGCGTCATATCGCGCTCGGGGGGGGCTTTCCAGCACCCATTGCATTACATAATACTGATTACACGATACTAAGACACTGCTACGACATCCCCTACTTGGCCCAGTCCCGACATCAAATGTCGGGCGCTGTGATGCAAAGTGCGATGGTCAAGGCAGTCTGGCGTCCAGTAGATGGAGACACAAATGACCCTGCGGCGCACCCCGTTTCATGCCCTCGCCTCGGCGATGGGTGCCCAAATGGGACCTGTCGGTGGCGGATTTCTGAATGTCCAAAGTTATGGCAACCCATGCGCCGAACATCTGAACACCCGTGCCAATGTCGGGGTGCAAGACCTTTCAACCATGGGGAAGATCGACATCAAGGGCCCCGATTCCGAGGCGCTGGTCAATCACCTGATCACCAACAATGCCGCTGCGATGGTGTCCGGTCAGGCCCGCTATGCCAGCGTCTGTGCGCCCGATGGCGGGTGCATGGATGATCTGACGGTGTTCCGGCTTGGCTTGGAGCATTTCCTTGTCGTCTCGGGGTCGCGCAACCGGCTGAAGATGCGGGACTGGTTTTCGGCCCATGCCACGGGTCTGCGGGCCTATGTCACCGATATGACTGCCGCCGTGGCCTTTCCGACCATTCAGGGGCCAAATTCGCGTGCCATGCTTCAGGCCTTGATTGAAGATGCCGATCTAACTGCTTTGAAACGCTGGCATTTCACCCACGGCACTCTTGATGGCACCCGCATCATGATCTCGCGCACCGGCGTCACCGGCGAGTTGGGGTATGAACTTTTCGTGCCCGCGGATGAGGCTGCCGGGGTCTGGAACGCGCTTTTTGCTGCCGGGGGTGCCTATGGCCTGAAACCTTACGGCGTCAAGGCGATGTTCACGCTGGGGCTGGAGAAGCTTTATCCCGCGCATGGCATCGACATGGACGAAAGCATCACACCCTTCCACGTCGGCACTGGTGCTTTCGTCAAGTTCGACAAGGGCGATTTCATCGGCCGCGAGGCACTGTTGCGGCTGCGGGATCAAGGTGCACCAACCGCTTGGGTGGGGCTGGTGCTGACAGGCGATACCCCTGCCCCTGACCTGACACCGGTCATGGCGGATGGCCGGCAGATCGGCCACATTACTTATTCCGACCACGGCTATTCTTTGGGCAGGGTGCTGGCCACAGCCCATGTGGAAAGGGATTTTGCTGTGGAGGGGCAAGAGGTTACGGTGCTTGGCCAACCGGCCACGGTGACACGAAAGCCCTTTTTCGACCCGGAGGGGACTCGGCTTAGGTCATAACACCCGTCAGAAAAACGAAAACGGCCCGATCCTGCGACCGGGCCGTTTCCACATTGTGGCGTCAAAAATCAGCCGACCAGTTCAAGGCCCGAGAAGAAGAACGCGATCTCGCGGGCTGCTGCCGCTTCGCTGTCGGACCCATGCGCCGAGTTTTCACCCTTCGACAAAGCGAATTCCTTGCGGATCGTGCCAGCGGCGGCAGCGGCCGGATCGGTAGCGCCCATCACTTCGCGGTTCTTGGCAATCGCGTCTTCGCCTTCCAGAACCTGCACCACGACCGGCTCGGAGGCCATGAACGCGCACAGCTCGCCATAGAACCCACGCTCGGCATGTTCGGCATAGAACTGGCCGGCCTGAGCGGTCGTCAAGTGAATGCGCTTGGAGGCGACGACGCGCAGGCCCGCATCCTCGAATTTGGCAATGATCTTGCCGGTCAGGTTGCGCTTGGTGGCGTCGGGCTTGATGATCGACAGGGTGCGTTGAATGGCCATGGGTAACTCCGTCAGGTTGGGCACCATTGGGTGCCTGAATGGGACGCGCGGCAGCTAACATGCCCTGCCCCGGTTGAAAAGGTCTTAGCGCATTGACGTTCCGTCGCCGATCAGGCAATCCGCCGCCATGCTGAAAATCGAAGACATCACCTATAACGTCGAAGGCCGCCCCCTGTTCGAGGGCGCGACCGCGACCATTCCCACCGGCCACAAGGTCGGCATCGTTGGCCGCAACGGCGCGGGAAAGACCACGCTTTTCCGGCTTATCCGGGGCGAGTTGGCGCTGGAGGGGGGCACGATCACCCTGCCCCAACGCGCCCGAATCGGTGGCGTGGCACAAGAGGTGCCGTCTTCGGAAACCTCGCTGCTGCAGACGGTTTTGCAAGCCGATACCGAACGCGCTGGCTTGATGGCCGAGGCCGAAACCGCCCATGATCCGCATCGTATTGCCGAAATTCAGGCCCGCCTGACCGACATCGACGCCTGGTCCGCCGAAGGCCGCGCTTCCAGCATCCTGAAAGGCCTGGGGTTTGATGCCGACCAGCAGCAAAAGCCCTGTTCGGCCTTTTCTGGTGGCTGGCGGATGCGGGTGGCCCTTGCGGGCGTGCTGTTTGCCCAGCCCGACTATCTTCTTTTGGACGAACCGACCAACTATCTGGATCTTGAAGGCGCCTTGTGGCTGGAGAGCTACCTGCAGAAATACCCCCACACCGTCCTGATCATCAGCCACGACCGCGGCCTTCTGAACCGCGCGGTGCAGGGCATCCTGCATCTGGACCAGAAAAAGCTGACCTACTGGACCGGTCCCTATGACCAGTTCGCCCGCCAGATGGCCGAACGCCGAGCCGTGCTGCAGGCCGAGGCGAAGAAGGTCGAACTCCGCCGCGCCCATCTGCAAAGCTTTGTCGACCGCTTCAAGGCCAAGGCCTCCAAGGCCGTGCAGGCGCAAAGCCGCGTCAAGATGCTGGAGAAACTGACCCCGATCACCGCCCCCGAGGATGCCAAGAAGGTGGTCTTCACCTTCCCCGAACCGGAAGAACTTGCTCCGCCGATTATCAACCTTGATGGGGCAGCAGTCGGCTATGGCGGCCCGCTGATCCTGAAAAAGCTGAACCTGCGGATCGACCAGGATGACCGCATCGCCCTTCTGGGCCGGAATGGCGAGGGAAAATCGACCCTTTCCAAATTGTTGGCAGGCAAACTTCAGCCGGCTGAAGGCAAGTTTTCCCGTTCCTCCAAACTGCGGATCGGCTATTTCGCCCAGCATCAGGTGGACGAGCTGCACATTGACGAAACCCCGTTGCAGCATGTCCAACGGATGCGCCCGGCGGAAATGCAGGCCCGCCTGCGGTCGCGTCTGGCCGGTTTCGGTCTGATGGCCGATCAGGCCGATACGGTCGTCGGCCGCCTGTCCGGTGGGCAAAAGGCGCGGCTTTCGCTGCTTCTGGCCACCATCGACGCGCCACACTTGCTGATCCTCGACGAACCCACCAACCACCTGGATATCGAAAGCCGTGAGGCGTTGGTCGAGGCGCTGACCCAGTATTCCGGCGCGGTGATCCTGGTCAGCCACGACATGCACCTTCTGGGGCTGGTCGCGGATCGCCTTTGGCTGGTCAAAGGCGGCGCGGTCACCCCCTATACCGAAGACCTTGAGGCCTATCGCCGCCAGCTTCTGGCCGGAGAGGATGAAGTTAAGATTGCCGCGAAACCCGTGGAAAAACCAAAAAAGGCCAGCCGCGACGAGGTTATTGCCCTCAAGGCTGAGGTGCGCAAATGCGAGGAACGGCTGGCAAAGTTGAACGACATGGGCGACAAACTGGCCAAGAAACTGGCAGATCCTGCGCTTTATGAAGACAGCCGCAAGGGCGAGCTGGCGACCTGGAATGCGAAATACGCCGAAGTGCGCCAGGCACTGGGCAAGGCCGAGGCGATGTGGCTCAATGCGCAGGAAAAGTTGGAGCAAGTCGCATGACCACCCTCGCCCGCGCTATCGAGATTGCCGTTGTCGCCCATGCGGGACAGACCGACAAGGTCGGCGCGCCCTACATCCTTCACCCGCTGCGCGTGATGCA
This sequence comes from uncultured Rhodobacterales bacterium, assembly GCA_903917595.1. GTDB lineage: Bacteria > Pseudomonadota > Alphaproteobacteria > Rhodobacterales > Rhodobacteraceae > Tabrizicola > Tabrizicola rara. The sequence goes on along the minus strand of CAIXBE010000304.1, from coordinate 10,685 downwards.
ATCCCTGGCGACCGAGGCTGAGCGGATCGTCGGGGTCCTGCATGACGTGGTCGAGGATTGCCCGGACTGGCCGATGGACCGCCTTCGCGCCGAAGGTTTTTCCGATCAGGTCCTTGCAGGTTTGGCATCGGTGACGAAGCTTTCGGAGGATGAGGACTACACCGCCTTCATCGCGCGCGGCAGCGCCGATCCCATCGGGCGTCGCGTCAAGCGCGCAGATCTGCTTGACAACCTTGACGTGAAACGCCTGCCGGAGGTGACCGAAAAGGACGCCAGGCGCCTGACCAAGTATCTTCGCGCCCTTGCCCAGCTGGATGGGTCAGCACGTCCTTTGGACGCCTGAAGAACAAAGTAAGACTACCGGCCCAAGCTAGCGGCACCAGCAATTCATCTTTCCAAAATCATCCTGGGGTCCGGGGCTGACCCCGGGTCCCGAATGTTCCGCTTTCCAAACGCCAAGCGACCGGGCTACCCTGCCCCGAACTCCGGAGGCAGCATGCCCGAAACCGCCTTTCTGATCACCGCCTTCGCCACGCTGTTCGTGGTGATCAACCCAGCCGGACTGGTGCCACTGTTCATCGCCTTGACCCGGGGCCTCGGGGTCGAGAAACGCAAGGCGATGGCGCTGCGGGCCTGCATCATAGCGACATCCGTGCTGGTTCTGTTCGGGGTCGCGGGCGAATCCATCCTGACCTTCATCGGCATCTCGATGCCGGCCTTTCGCATTGCGGGCGGGATCCTCTTGTTTCTGACCGCGCTCGACATGCTGTTTGAACGCCGCACCCAGCAACGTGAGGGACGCGAGGCCGAAACCGACCACGACCCTTCGGTCTTCCCGCTGGCCACGCCGCTGATTGCCGGACCGGGGGCAATCGCGACCATGATCCTGCTGGTCGGGCAAGCGGGCCCGGGCTGGGGCGGGACCTTAGCAATCCTTGGGCTGCTGGTGGTGATGATGCTGGTGACCTATGCTTTCCTTCTGGCCTCGCCACCGATGGAACGGATGCTGGGCCGCACCGGAACCATCGTGATAACGCGGCTTCTGGGCATGCTGCTGGCCGCTTTGTCGGTGCAATTCGTCATTGACGGGGTGCGCGGCACCGGGTTGATCGGCTGATCTGGTGATCGGGCCGCCCTACCCCCATATCTGCCGCCTGCGGAGGTGATGATGGACAGCGATACCTGGTTTCGAGTGGTCTATCTGGTCGTGATCCTCGCCTCGCTTGCCGGCTGGATCGTGGTCGAGTTTCGCCAGCGCATGGGTCAGGCCCTGCGGATGGCGCTGGCCTGGGGGCTGATCTTCATCGGGGTCATGGCCGGTTACGGGCTTTGGTACGACGTCCAGCGTCAGACCACGCAAGTTCAGACCGTCACCGACACCGGAATGATCGAGGTGCCCCGGTCAGCAGACGGGCATTACTACCTGACGCTGACGATCAACGGCACCGAGCTGCCCTTCATGGTCGACACCGGCGCGTCGGGGCTGGTGCTCAGCCTGCCGGATGCCGAACATCTGGGGATCGATCCGGAAAGCCTGGCGTTTCTCGGTGAGGCTTCGACCGCGAATGGTTTTGTCAGAACCGCGATGGTGACCCTGCCACTGATCGAGCTTGGGGATTTCCGCAACGAGAACTTTCGTGCCTATGTCACCGAAGGCGAGATGGAGGGCTCACTTCTGGGCATGGATTACCTTGGACAGTTCCGGATCGAGGTAGCAGGCGACCGGATGACGCTTCGGCACTAAAGGCCAGCCCAAAATCTTTCGAAGGATTTTACAAATTTCTTCGAAGAAATTTGGCTCCAATTCCACATCTACCGCGCGGGGCTATCAGCTTTCTTCTCCCAACGGCCAGATTCTTCCGACCAAAACTGCGCCGGGTGCCCGGCCCCGGTCAGCGTCTTCCACTGAACGCGGGCGGCCTGCAGACGCGCAGGATCATTACCGTCAAACAGCACCCAGACCCGTTCCATCGCCGCGATTTCGGCATCCTCGGCCCCGGCCCCGTCGATCAGGGCCAGCACCTTGGCCCCGTTCACCACCGCGCCCTGCCCCAGCAGCACCGGCTGGTCGGCGTCTTGCGGGCCGCCTTCCAACCCATGCGGCAGAAAGCTCTCCGGCCCGCCAACCTGCCACAACTGGGCATCCAGCCGCTGCAGCCCGGTGGGATCGGTGCCACGGATCATCACCGGCCAGCCCTGCGCCGCCGCGCGCGGCAGGTTCACCGCCAGCATGTCAGCTGGACCGGACCGGACCAGCTGATAAAACATCACGGTGCCCAAAGCGCGGTCTTCCCTTCCTGATCCAGCTTCAGCCCTTCTCGAACCGGTCGCGGATCAGCCGGTCAAGCGCCATGACCCCCCAGCCGGTCGCGCCTTTCGGTGCTAGCGTCGAGTCGGTCTTCAAAAGCGCGGTCCCGGCGATGTCCAGATGGCACCAGGGCGTTTCCGGCTTGACGAACCGCGCCAGAAACTGCGCCGCAGTGATCGACCCGCCGTCGCGCCCGCAAGAGTTGACCATGTCGGCGACCCGGCTTTTCAGCTTGGCGTCATAAGCTTCGCCCATCGGCATCCGCCATGCGCCTTCGCCTTCGGCCTTTGCGGCGGCAAGGAAAGCGTTGCACAACCCGTCGTCGTTGGAGAATACCCCGGTGTTTTCATGGCCAAGCGCCACGATGATCGCCCCGGTCAGCGTCGCCAGGTTGATCATGCCGGTCGGATTGAAGCGTTCCTGCGCATACCAAAGCACGTCGGCCAGCACCAGACGGCCCTCGGCGTCGGTGTTGATCACCTCGATCGTGTCGCCCTTCATGCTGCGGACGACGTCACCCGGACGCTGGGCCTTGCCGTCGGGCATGTTTTCGACAAGCCCGACCAGCCCGACCACATTGGCCTTTGCCTTGCGCAACGCCAGCGTGCGCATCACACCGGCGACGACACCGGCGCCGCCCATGTCCATGGTCATTTCTTCCATCCCGCCCGCCGGTTTGATCGAGATACCTCCGGTGTCAAAAACCACGCCCTTGCCGACCAGCGCAAACGGGGCCTCGTCCTTCGGCCCGCCGCGCCACTGCATCACCACGACCTTTGAGGGGCTTTCGGACCCCTGCCCCACCCCCAGAAGCGCGCCCATGCCCAGCTTGGCCAGCTGCGCCTCTTCCAGAATTTCGACGTCCAGCCCCAGTTCCTGCATCGCCGCCAGACGCGCCGCGAAATCGTCGGTGGTCAGCACGTTGGCCGGTTCATTAACCAGATCGCGGGTAAAGAACACACCTTCGGCCACGGCGGCCATCGGCGATGCGGTCCGGGCCACCGCCTCGGGGTTCGTGGCCATCAGGGTCACCGGACCGGGCACGGTTTTCACCGCAGTCTTGTGGGCGTCAAAGCCGTAGGCCCGCATCGCCAGACCAAAGGCAAGGTCGGCGGCCCGGGGATGCCCCTCGGCCAGCACCAGAGAGCCGCCAGCGCCATGGCTGCGCCCCACCGCTGCCCCGGCCTTGCGCGCCTGGGCCACGTCGGCGCGTTTCGGCAGGCGCAGGATCTGCACCGCTTCGGCAGCAAGACCCGTGGGCCAGGCCAGATCCATCGCCTCACCCGGTTTCAGCTTGCCAAACGCGTCAGACCCCACTGCCCGGGTCAGCGCCCCTTTTGTCAGCCGGTCCAGACGGCGAAAGCAGGGGCTTTGCGGCTGGTCGGGGTCGGCCAGCACCACGATACGCCCGGCAAAAGCTGGCAGCGCGTCAAGGTCGGTGGCTTGGAATTGGATCGGCAGGGGATGGTTCATCGGCGCATGTCTCTGCATTAGGGGTTTGTCCAGGTCAGACTTGAGGTCAGCCTTGGGGTCAGCTTGCGGCTTAGGCGGAGGCTTGCCAGAACGCTACAATCTGCCCCCGGAAATGGCCAGATATGAGTTTTCGCCGCGACCGAATTCCGCTAGGGTCCTGCAACATCTTGTGGGGGCCAGGCCGAACGTGTCCAGATTCGACAGATATCTGCTGTCGCAACTGCTTCAGTTGTTTGGCTTTTTTTCATTGGTGCTGGTTGCCGTCTATTGGGTCAACCGCGCAGTTGGCCTGTTTGACCAGTTGATCGGCGACGGCCAATCGGCGCTGGTGTTTCTGGAGTTCTCGCTTTTGGCCCTGCCGAACGCTATCCGACTGGTGCTGCCGATCTCGGCATTTGCGGCGGTGGTCTTCGTGGTCAACCGTTCGATGCAGGAAAGCGAGCTTGTGGTGATGCAGGCGACCGGGTTTTCCGCCTTTCGGCTGGCGCGACCGGTGGTTTATTTCGGGATTTTCGTCCTTTTACTGCAACTGGTCCTGGCCAATATTCTGGTTCCGGCCAGTCAGCGCATCCTGAACGTCCGCAGCGCCGAGATTTCGCAAAACGTGACCGCAACTTTCCTGAATGCCGGTCAGTTCATGCATCCCACTCAGGGCGTATCGCTGTATATCCGCGAGATCACCACATCGGGTGAGCTTGTGGACCTGTTTCTTTCAGATGAACGCGGGGAAGCAACCCGGGTGGTACACTCGGCCAGCAGGGCGTTTCTGGTCAAGGGCGAGGTCGCACCGAAACTTGTGATGGTGGATGGATCCACCCAGACCTATTCGCGCGTTGACGGTCGGTTGTCGCTGACACGGTTTGCCGATTTCACTCTGGATCTGGCAGGGCTGATCAAGGTGGGCGACGCGGGAAAAACCTCCATCGGTGCTTTGCCGACCTGGGATCTTCTGACCGTCAACCCCGAAGCGATGGCGGCAGTCGCGGCAAACCCGGCCGAAATGCTCGAGGAAGGCCACGGGCGAGTTGCGGCACCGCTCTTGGCCGTGGCGGCACCGCTTCTGGGGTTTTCCGCCCTGCTGCTTGGCGGATTTTCGCGCTTTGGACTTTGGCGTCAGATGACGCTGGCGGTCGGACTTTTGATCTTGATGCAGTTGATCTGGACTTGGGGTGGCAGCACCGCTTTGACCTCTGCAAAGAACTGGCCCGCCGTTTACCTGGCACCGCTGGCCGGGGTGCTGACAGCAACGGGACTTCTGTGGCTGGCGCAGCGGCCCAGGCGCTGGTGGGCTTGGGCATGACGCTGAACATTTATATCGCGCGCCGGTTTATGGGGACTGTCGGGCGGGTTTTCATGATTTTTTTCGCTATCCTTTTGCTGATCGACACGATCGAGCAGCTGCGACGCTTTTCAGATAAAGGGATCGGGCTGACCGGTGCCGGACGTCTTGCGCTTTTGAACGTGCCCGAGACGCTTTACCGGATCCTGCCATTGATACTGATCATGGGGGCCATAGCGAATTTCCTTGGCTTGGCAAGATCTTCCGAACTGGTGGTTGTCCGGGCTGCAGGCAGATCAGGGCTTCAGTTTCTTTTGACCCCGCTTGTCGTCGCGGTTGCCATTGGCTTGCTGACCATTGCCTTTTTCAATCCGCTCGTTGCCGCGACTTCGAAAAGATACGATGTCGAACGGGCGGCACTTAGCCAAGGGGGCGGGTCGGTGCTTTCCATCACCGATACCGGGCTTTGGCTGCGGCAAGGGGCTGCCGATGGACAGACGGTGATCCAGGCCGCGCGGTCCAGCCCGGATGGAACCGAACTTTTCGACGTGACCTTTCTTGGCTTTGACCGGGCAGGCCTGCCTTCGACTCGGATCGAGGCAAAGACCGCCCGCCTGACCGACGGAGCATGGACACTGGAGGACACCAAAAGCTGGCGCCTGCAAGACCCAAACCCCGAGTTGACCGCGGTCACTTCGGCAAGTCCGATCATGGTGGCCTCGGACCTGACGGTCGAGCGTATCCGCGACAGCTTTGGCACCCCGTCTGCTATCGCCTTCTGGGACCTGCCCGACTATATAGCCGACCTCGACGCTGCGGGCTTTTCGGCGCAGGCCTACAGGCTTTGGTATCAGATGGAATTGGCACAACCCCTGTTGATGGCCGCGATGGTGCTGGTGGCGGCAGGCTTCACCATGCGTCACGTCCGTTTTGGCGGCACCGGCAAGATGGTGCTTTACGCAATGTTGGCCGGCTTTGGGATATTCTTTTTGCGAAACTTCGCGCAAGCTCTTGGAAATACCGGCCAAATCCCGATAGTTCTTGCCGCCTGGAGTCCGCCGGTCGCAGCGGTACTGATGGCGCTTGGCCTTCTTCTGCATCTGGAGGAAGGCTGATGTTTCGTAGCCTTGCCCTTGCGCTTGCCGTTGTTGTTAGCCTGGCCCTTCCCGGTCATGCGCAGGATCAGGCTACTCTGGTTTCGGACAGTCTGGAAATCACCGGCGACACCCGGCTCATCGCTGATGGCAATGTCGAGGTCTTCTTCAAGGGGCGCCGCCTGACGGCAGGCCGCATCGTCTATGATCAGGCGACAGGGCGGCTTGAGATCACCGGCCCGATCGTGCTGACCGAAGAAAGCGGTAACGTTCTGATCCTTGCCTCGCAGGCCGAGCTTGCCGCGGATCTGAGCGAGGGCATCCTGACCAGCGCCCGGCTGGTCCTGAACCAGCAGTTGCAGCTTTCTGCCGCCAGAATGTTTCACATCGGGGGGCAAAGCACGACAATGGACACGGTCGCCGCGTCATCCTGCAAGGTTTGCGCGGGCAACCCGACTCCGTTGTGGGAAATCCGGGCCCGGCGCGTTGTCCATGACGAATTGAAACGCAAGATCACCTTTGATCATGCACAATTCCGGCTGGCCGGGGTGCCGGTCTTCTACATTCCGCGCCTGCGAATGCCGGACCCAACCCTGAAACGCGCCACCGGTTTCCTGATTCCGTCCTTGCGCACCACGTCGGAACTGGGCACGGGGCTGAAATTTCCCTATTTCATCACCTTTGGCCAATCGGCCGACCTGACGCTGACCCCCTATGTCACCTCGTCGGGCAGCACGACGCTTGACCTGCGCTACCGTCAGGTCTTTGCCACCGGCCAGATCCAGATCAGCGGCGCCGTCACCCGGGATGACTTGGTGCCCGGGCAAGACCGTGGCTACTTGTTCGTCGACGGCGATTTTGCCCTGCCCCTTGGCTTTGGCATCACGATCAAGGGACAGACGGTTTCAGACCCAGCCTATCTTCTGGATTATGGCGTGGCCAGCCTTGACCGTCTGGACAGCCGGATCGTGGCCAGCCGCACAAGGCGCAATGAACATATCTCGGCCCGGATCATCAGTTTTCAGACCCTCCGCGACAGCGAGGACAACAGCACGATCCCGTCCGTGATTTCAGACCTGACCTTTCACCGGCGCTTTTCGTTGGGATTGTTGGGCGGCGAGGGCGGATTGCGCTTCCAGACCCACAATCATACGCGCAGCTCGAACAGCCTGATAGACGGGCCGGACAGCGACAGCATCGCCGATGGTCGCGACATGGGCCGGATTTCGGCGCGGATCGACTGGCGGCGCAGTCTTTTCCTGCCAATGGGGATCGAAGCGACCATTCTGGGCGAGGCGACGGCCGACGCTTACTCTGTGTCGCAGGATGCGGTGTTTCAAGGCAAGACCAGCCGCACCCATGGCAGCGGCGGGGTCGAACTGCGTTGGCCATGGGTCAAGGCCAGCGCCAGCGGTGCGGCGCATGTGATAGAGCCCGTGGCGCAATTCATCTGGTCATCTTCGGGCACGGAAACCTTGCCTAACGAAGATTCGGTGCTGGTGGAATTCGACGAAGGCTCGCTGTTCCAGCTTGACCGCTTTCCCGGCGCGGATGCGGTCGAACGCGGCCCGCGCGCGAATATCGGCATCTCATGGACCCGGCATGATCCCGAGGGCTGGAACATGGGCGTGACGCTGGGCCGGGTCTACCGTGAGAGTGATCTGGGCCAGTTCGGCCCCGGCTCCGGTCTGGATGGCATTCGGTCGGACTGGCTGGCCTCGGTGAATTTCGATCTGGCGAACGGCATAGCCCTGACCGCCCGCACCGTCTTTGATGACGATCTGGCGCTGACCAAGGGCGAGGCGCGACTGGCGCTGAACGGACCCAAGACTGCGCTGTCGACCTCGATGATCTGGGCGGTGGCGGACCTGACCGAAAACCGCCCCGTCCCGACACAGGAAGTCACATTCGACGGCAGCCGCAAGTTGGGAACATTTTGGACGGGCAGGGTCTCGGGTCGCTATGATTTTGTCGCAGACCGCGGCACCGTCGCGTCCTTAGGTGCCGAATATCTGAACGAATGCCTGCGGTTTGGCGTTTCCCTCTCGCGTAGGTTCACGTCCTCGACTAGTGTAACGCCGACAACGGACTTCACTTTGTCGCTGGATGTTGTCGGCTTCGGCAGCGGGGTTACCGCTGGGCCGGCGCGGACCTGCAGGCAATGACGGATCTGGCGACGAAACTGGCGGTGAGCCCGACTGCGATAGCGACGGGAACAGACCTGCGGAAAACAGGAAAGAGCGGCTGAGGCGATGACATTCACTCTTTTGAAACGGCAGATCGCGGCGCTGGTCTGTGGTGCTGCGATGATGTCGCAAGCAGTTGCACAGGACCTTTTCTCACCCCGGCTTTATGTCAACGACCGGGTGATCACCGAGTTCGAAGTCCTACAGCGGGCCGAGTTCCTCAAGGTGCTGCGCGCACCCGGAAATCCCGAAGAAGAGGCGCTTAAGGCGCTGATCGAGGATCGCCTGCGGCAATCCGAAGCAGAACGCCTGGGTGTTAGCTTCAGCGACGCGGAACTTCTTGAAGGCATGGAAGAATTTGCCTCTCGGGCCAATCTGACCGCCGAAGCGTTGATTGCTGAACTGGCCAAGATCGACATTCCCGCGGAAACCTTCCGCGACTTCGTGGCTGCAGGAATTGTGTGGCGCAAGGCTGTTCGCGCCAGATTCGTGGGTCAGGTCCCGGTTTCTGAAAACGACATCGACCGCGCGCTGGAGGCTTCCACCCGGTCACGGGCACTACGGGTGCTGGTCTCGGAACTGGTGATTCCCGCTCCCGAAGGAGAGGAGGAAGCCGCGCTCGCGCTCGCCGACCAGCTGTCGCAGTCGGTCAGCGGCGCAGGGGCTTTTGCCGCCGCGGCGCGCAAGTATTCCAAATCGCCGACGGCGGGCAATGGCGGACGGCTGGATTGGATGCCGCTGTCGAACTTGCCTGCGGCCATCGGCGGCTCGGTTCTGGCTCTTGGGCCGGGCGAGGTGTCTGATCCTATCGTCGTTCCGGGCGCGGTGGTTTTGTTCTTGCTGAACGACGTGGCCGTCGACACAAGCGCCGAGCCGATCGCAGTCACCGTCGAATGGGCCGATTTCCTGATTGCCGACGATGATGCCGAAGTCGCCCGCCTGCGCGCCGAAGTAAACACCTGCGACGGACTTTACGGTCAGGCGAACGGCTTGCCCGAAGACCGCCTGACGGTCTCGACCCAACCAGCGGGTGAGGTTCCCTCGGATGTCGGTCTGGAATTGGCACGATTGGACCCGGGTGAAACATCGGTTGCGCTGACCCGTTCGGGCTTCCGGCGGTTCCTGATGCTTTGTGGCCGTGTAGAATCCAAGGATGAACCGATCAGCCGCGACGCGGTCCGCGAAGCCGTGATCAACCAGAAGCTGGAAGGCATGGCCGGAGGCTATCTGGAGGAGTTGCGCGCCCGGGCGATCATCCGCGAACCGTGAGCGCCGGGATCATGAACGTTAGATCATGAGCGGGGCCCCAGTTCTTCTGACCTCAGGCGATCCTGCCGGGATTGGCCCCGAGATTGCGGTCAAAGCCTGGGCCGCGGGCTCGCGGTTTGTCTGGCTGGGTGATCCGCGGCATTTGCCGGATGGCACGGCATGGCGCGAAATTTCTGATCTTGGCACTCCGCTGACCTCTGGTCCCTTGGCCGTCCTGCGGCATGACTTTGCCGCCCCCGCCCTGCCCGGCCAACCGGTTCCGGGCAATGCTGCCGGGGTCATTCAGGTGATCGAACGCGCCGTGGCACTGGTGATAGCGGGGCAAGCCAGTGCGGTCTGCACCGCGCCGATCAACAAGAAGGCGCTTAAGGACGGGGCGGGCTTTGCCTTTCCCGGCCATACCGAATTTCTGGCACATCTGGCCGGGGTCAACCGCGTGGTGATGATGCTGGCTTGTCCCGATCTGCGGGTGGTGCCAGTGACCATCCATATCCCGCTGTCCGAAGTGCCGGCCGCTTTGACGGCTGAGTTGCTGGAGGATACGATTCGCATCACCCATGCCGCCCTGATCCGTGACTTCGGGCTGACGCATCCCCGGCTGGCGGTGGCGGGACTGAACCCGCATGCCGGTGAAGGCGGGGCGATGGGCTGGGAGGATGAACGGATGATCCGTCCCCTTGTCGCGAGGCTGACGGCGGAAGGCATGGCGATCCGGGGGCCGCTGTCGGCCGATACGATGTTTCACGCCGCCGCAAGGGCGGGCTATGACGCGGCAATATGTGCCTATCACGATCAGGCACTGATCCCGATCAAGACGCTGGATTTTGCCGGTGGGGTGAATGTGACGCTGGGCCTGCCCTTCGTGCGCACCTCGCCTGATCATGGCACCGCCTATGACATCGCGGGCAAGGGCGTGGCCGATCCGACCAGCCTTTTGGCCGCGTTGCGCATGGCGCAAGAGATGACGGCGCGGCGGTAACCGGCGGAGCGTGGGCCAGCCCCCGCACCCGCGGAGTATTTTTGAAAAGAGCAATCACGAGGGGCGTGAATGGGAACGATTGACGGTCTGCCGCCCC
>CAIXBE010000303.1 GCA_903917595.1 uncultured Rhodobacterales bacterium | reverse complement strand
TTAGCCCTTCGGAACCACGGTGCCGACAATCGGACCCATCGGAAAGCCGCCGTCGTGGCGGTTCAACTGCGGCGCATAAAGCCGCGAGATATTGCCGTCGAAATACAGCGCATCCGACAGGCCAAGTTCATCGCGGAACAGCCGGGCGAAGGCGTGGAAATTCACCGCGTCGTTGGAAATCGCAAAGACCGCGCGGGTGCCGTCTTTGGTGACGCCAACCCCGTTGCGGACGTAAAGGCTGTCACTGTCGGGCAACAGCTTCGGGTGCAACTCGCCCTTGATCACCAGCATCGGGCCGGATTGGGTGGCAAAGCGGCAGGCGGGGCGGGATTTCTTGAAGCTGCGGCTTTCGATGACGCGAAAGCTGTCACCGATGCAAAAGACACCGTTCGGCAGCAGGCCGAAATTTCCCGGGCCGTCGCTGGTGACGATGGCGGACTGTTCGGCACCGTCTTCGACATAAAGACCCACGGGGTCAAGATCGCGGTGATACATGCCGGCGTTCATCGCAAAGCCCAAGCTCTGGCCTTCGGCTTCCAGCGCGGCATTCAGATTGTTGAAACTGCCATAGGCGCCATCGGGACCGGAATGGAACAGGCGCAGGTCTTCGCCAAGCGCGACCTCGCACAGGGTATAAGACGCGCCGTCGAACTGGGTGTCACGGCAATCGCTTGCCGCTGCTGCCATCGGTGCCAGCAGGAAGGCCAGGCCATAAAGCCGCATCATTCGTCCTCGTTCGGGGCATCCGCATCTGGGGCTTCAAGATCGCGCCGCACCGCCGGGATTGCGAACAGACGGCGGGTTTCATCCAGCCGGTCAAAGGTCTCATCCGGGCGGAACCGCAGTTCGGGGGCATAGCGCAGCGTCATGCCCTGAACAACGCGGTGGCGGATTTCGCCCTTGTTCCGGGCAAGGGCGGCGATGACGTCTTCGACCGGAACCGAGCCCATCAGGGGCATGACGTAGACAGTGGCGACCTTGAGGTCGGCGGAAACCGAAACCTCGCCGACCGTGATCGACATGGCGTTCAGGGCGGGGTCGTGGATTTCGCCCCGGTTCAGAAGATCGGCAAGGGTGCGGCGGATCAGTTCGCCGACACGCAGCTGGCGCTGCGACGGTCCCTTGGGGGCGGAGGTGCGGTTGTTCGACATGGGGCTGCGTTTAGGCTGTTTCGCGGCGGCCCGCAACGGCGGGCTTTCGTGGGCTGCGGATCGGCGCTAAGGAAAGCTGAATATGAGGTGCAGTATGAGCGACATTCCAGGGCTGGTGGTAACGGGCGCGTCCGGGCGGATGGGGCAGACGCTGATCCGGCTGGTGCAGGGGTCTGAAAAGCTGCGGCTGGTGGCTTGTGTTGAACGCGCGGGGCACGCGTGGATTGGCCGGGATGTCGGTGAGGCGATGGGCGGCGCGCCGGTCGGCGTCAGGGTCACCGACGACCCGCTGGAGGCCTTCGCTTCGGCGCAGGCGGTGGTGGATTTCACCTCTCCCGCCGCGACGGTGGACTTTGCCGCTTTGGCCGCGCAGGCGCGGGCGGTGCATGTGATTGGCACCACGGGGCTGGAGGCGGAGCATCTGGCCAAGATCGAAGCCGCCAGCCGCCATGCCGTGATCGTCCGGGCGGGCAACATGTCGCTGGGGGTCAACCTTCTGGTGCGGATGACGCAAAAGGTGGCGGCGGCCTTGGATGCCGACTGGGATGTCGAGATCGTCGAGGCGCATCACCGGATGAAGGTGGATGCGCCGTCAGGGACCGCGCTGATGCTGGGGCAGGCGGCGGCGGATGGGCGGGGGGTCCGGCTGGAGGATGCCAAGGTCTCGGGTCGTGACGGGATCACCGGGGCGCGGGCGGCGGGCAGCATCGGCTTTTCCGCGATCCGGGGCGGGGATATCGTGGGCGAGCATGACGTGATTTTCGCCGGGATGGGCGAACGGGTGATCCTGCGGCATGTCGCGACTGACCGGACGGTCTTTGCCCGGGGCGCGCTGCGGGCGGCGCTGTGGGGGCAGGGGCGGAAGCCGGGGCAGTATGACATGATGGATGTGCTGGGGATCTGAGGGGGCCGCAGGAGGCTCCCTCTGTCCACGGTGGACAGGATGGGATCGCCAAGGGATTTCAAGGGGTTGGCTGCGGGCGTTAGGGATTGGTTAGGGGTTTGGTGTCGTCCGGGGGTGGTTGGTTGGTCCCACCTTACGCTTGCTTTTCATCTGTGCATCGCGATTTCCGGGAAGGCCGGTACGGATGGTGATGTGCGCGGTATTTGACCCGTAGGGTGCGTGATTTCACGCACCATGGGTTGAAAAGGCAAGCGATTTCCGGGTGCGACAGGAATTGAGACGTTGCGCAGGTGGAGAGGGTGGTGGTGCGTGAAACCACGCACCCTACGGCTCGTTACGGCTCGCATTTATTCTCCAATTTCCATTTCTTGATAAAGGATTTCACCAATCGAAGTGAAAGCTACGTCAAAGTGCAGTGTCCCTCCTACGAGATCCACTCTGCATATGAAGTGCCTGCTTACCTCAGGCTCACCTTCAATGTTCAGCAAATCGCAAAGCCTAACATCGGACTTTGGATGAAGTCCCTCGTCTCGAATGTAGGACTCCAATTTCTTCAGTCCTGCACTGCGCAAGTAGCTGTCCGTCAAAGGACGAATATTTAGGAGCAGAACGGTCAAGACTACCGCCAATAGAAACATCACCCATTTCATCAAAGTAAATCCTTTCGCCGCCTCTTGCTTTCAATGGTGAAGGGACCCGTAGCACCCTACGGCTCGCTTAGAATTTCTTGCGGATTAGCCAACTGATAATTGCGGCCAAAGAAAGAAAAATTAGCACGGGTCGTTTATTTAAGATTCCCAAAATGAGCACAAACAGGCAGATGACAAGCTTCCACCAGTCTCGATTAAATGATTCCGAGAAATTCATGCACACACCTTAATCAAACGTAGGTTGGGTACCAACTCACCACCTCCACCAATGAAGTCGCGTAGGGTGCGTGATTTCAC
>CAIXBE010000302.1 GCA_903917595.1 uncultured Rhodobacterales bacterium | reverse complement strand
GGCTATGTCTTCCTGAACCCCCGCATCCGCATATCCTGAGGAACCGCCATGGAAGCCCTGACCTGGTTCGGAAGCTATTCGTCAATCTTCGGCCCGCCCCTCTCGGCCATCGTGGCGGCGATGGTCATGGTCTGGCTGACCTCGGCCCTACTGGGGTTTGCCAGCAATAACGGGCAGACGGCCCTGTTTCGCACCGGCATCCTGTCGATGACGTTCCTATTTGTCGCCTTCTACATCCTGATCTACCTGTTCTTCATCGGCGGGGTCGAGGTCGACTTCCAGTCAGTGCTTCGGACCCTTCTGTGGATCGCCGCCATTCTGGTCGCCTTCGGCCTTTTTGCCGCGCTGACCAGTTGGATCCTGCGCAACCTCATGGACGATGCGGGCGGCCTGTTGCGCGGTGCATCGGGGCTTTTGTGGAAGCTTCTGGCCGTGCTGGTGCTGGTCTGGGTGGTGGTCACCGTGGCCACCGGCACAACCGCTGATCGCGGCATTGTGGCGTCGATCCTGACCCGGCTCTGGCCGGTCTGGATTTCCCTTGCCGTGATGTTTGCCCTGTCGATCACCTTCAAGAAACGCCTTGGCCTTTATGGCAAACTGTTCGACAGCCCGGTCGGCATGATCGGCTTCGGCATCGTGATGTTCTGGGTCTTCACCGCGATTTTTGCCGACCTGATCATCACCATGGACCCGCTGGGCCAGTTCTCGGGGTCAAAGAACGCCATCCCCGGCTCGCCCCTTGCGGCCCCTGACGACGGTGCCTTCGCGCATTTCCTGTTCGGCGCCGACCATGTCGCCCGCGACGTCTTTTCCCGCATGATCATGGGCGCGCGCGAAGTGCTGAAAATCGCCCCCGCCGCGACGCTGTTCGCCTTCATGGTCGGCATCACGCTGGGCCTGCCCGCCGGTTACTTCGGTGGCCGGCTCGATACCGTGCTGTCCTTCCTTGCCAACCTCGTGCTGGCCTTCCCGGTCATCCTGCTGTTCTACCTGTTGGTCACCCCCGAGATCGTGCTTCTGGGCATCCCCACCTATATGGCTGCCTTTCTGTTCCTGTTCCCGATCTTCTTCATCGCGATCCTGATCAACTCGCGCTATTTCACCAACCCGCCGCAGCGCAACCTCTACCTCGGCATCGCCATGCTGATCGCGGTCTGGGCCTATTCCGGGCTGGCCTTCAACGCCGACCCGCTGGGCGTCTGGGGGATGAGCCCGAACCTTCTGAACGTCTTCGTCTCGGTGGTGTTCGTGAACTCGCCCGGGGTGTTCCGTCTGGTGCGCGGCATGGTGATGGACATCAAGACCCGCGACTATGTGGCGGCGGGCCAGACCCGGGGCGAGGGGCCTTGGTATATCATGCTGTGGGAAATCCTGCCCAACGCGCGCGGCCCGCTGATCGTCGATTTCTGCCTGCGCATCGGCTACACCACCATCCTTCTCGGCGCGCTTGGCTTCTTCGGCTTGGGCGTCAGCCCTGAAAGCCCGGACTGGGGTTCGACAATCGATGACGGCCGCAAGCTTCTGTCGATCGTGCCGCACCCGGCCCTTGCCCCTGCCCTGGCCCTGATGAGCCTGGTCCTTGGCCTGAACCTTCTGGCCGACGGCCTGCGCGAAGAAAGCCTGAAAGACTGATAGCTTCCTCTCTGCCCAAATATCCCGGGGGTCCGGGGGCTGGCCCCCGGTCCTACCTCTCCTCCGGTCCCACACCAGAAGTCAAAGCGAGGCTGCCATGACTGACACCGCCAAAGACACCGCATGGGACCCGTCCAAACCGATCCTGGAAATCGAGAACCTCTCGATTTCCTTCTTCACCCGTCTGCGCGAAATTCCGGCGGTGATGGATTTTTCCTGCACCGTCATGGCCGGTGAGGCGATGGGTCTGGTCGGCGAAAGCGGTTGTGGCAAGTCGACCGTGGCGCTTGCGGTGATGCGCGAGCTTGGCAAGACCGGGCGGATCACCCAAGGGTCGATGAAATTCAAGGGCCGCGATCTGGCCTTGATGAATGACGAAGAACTGCGCCATATCCGCGGCTCCGAAATCGCGATGATCTATCAAGAACCGATGGCATCGCTGAACCCGGCGATGAAGATCGGCGCGCAGCTTGCCGAAGTGCCGATGATCCATTCCGGCATGGCCAAGGATGACGCCTGGGCGCTGGCCCGCCAGATCGTCGCCGATGTCCGCCTGCCCGACCCCGACCGCATCGTGAACTCCTACCCGCACCAGCTTTCGGGTGGCCAGCAGCAGCGCATCGTCATCGCCATGGCGCTGATGGCCAAGCCGGCCCTTCTGATCCTTGACGAACCCACCACCGCGCTGGACGTGACGGTCGAGGCCGGGATCGTCGATCTGGTCAAGGATCTGGGCCACAAATACGGCACCTCGATGCTGTTCATCAGCCACAACCTTGGCCTGATCATGGATGTCTGCGACCGGCTCTGCGTGATGTATTCCGGCGAGGCGGTCGAGACCGGCAATGTGGTGGAAGTCTTCGATAAGATGCGCCACCCCTATACCCAGGCGCTTTTCCGGTCGATCCCGCTGCCGGGGGCCGACAAGAACTCCCGCCCGCTGATCTCGATCCCCGGCAACTTCCCCCTGCCGCATGAACGCCCGAAAGGCTGCAACTTCGGCCCGCGCTGTGACTATTTCCAGTCCGGGCGCTGCGACGGGACCGACGTTCCGATGTCAGTCATTCCCGGCGATGACCGCCATTCCTCGCGCTGCCTGCGCTGGACCGAGGTTGACTGGGACGCCCCGATCGCCAAGCGCGAGGTCAAGCAAAAGGCCGAAATCGGCAAGGTCGTCCTGAAGATGGAGGATCTGAAGAAGTATTACTCCGTGTCGGGCGGTGCCTTTGGCGGCGGCATGAAAAAGGTGGTCAAGGCCAACGAAACCCTGTCGTTCGAGGCCCGTGAAGGCGAGACGCTGGCCATCGTCGGCGAATCCGGCTGTGGCAAGTCGACCTTTGCCAAGGTGCTGATGGGGCTGGAGACGGCGACCAGCGGCAGCATCATGCTCTTTGACGAAAACGTGCAATCCACGCCGATTCAAAAGCGCAATACCGATACCGTGTCATCCGTCCAGATGGTGTTCCAGAACCCCTTCGACACGCTGAACCCGTCGATGACCGTCGGCCGCCAGATCATCCGCGCGCTTGAGATCTTCAAGCAGGGCAAGTCGGATGAAGACCGCCAGAACCGGATGCTCGAACTCCTCGACCTCGTGAAACTGCCCCGCGCCTTTGCCGACCGGATGCCGCGCCAGCTGTCAGGCGGGCAAAAGCAGCGCGTCGGTATTGCCCGCGCCTTTGCGGGTGGCGCGAAGGTTGTGGTCGCGGATGAACCGGTATCGGCGCTGGACGTGTCGGTGCAGGCCGCCGTCACCGATCTTTTGATGGACATCCAGCGCGAGAACAAGACCACGCTTCTGTTCATCAGCCATGACCTTTCCATCGTCCGTTACCTGTCCGACCGGGTGCTGGTGATGTATCTGGGCCATGTGGTCGAAACCGGCACCACTGATCAGGTGTTCCAGCCCCCCTACCACCCCTATACCGAGGCGCTTCTCTCCGCTGTGCCAATTGCCGACACCAAGGTCATCCGCAAACGCATCGTGCTGGAAGGCGACATCCCCTCGGCAATGAACCCGCCCCCCGGCTGCCCGTTCCAGACCCGCTGCCGTTGGAAATCCCAGGTCCCGGGCGGGCTGTGCGATGTCGAGATGCCGCCGATGCGGAACCTGGAGGGCGGTCACCAGATCAAGTGCCACCTGTCGGCCGAAGTATTTGCTTCGATGGAACCGGTGATCAAGATCGCGGCGGAATAGCCAGAAGGACCGCATAAAAAATAAGTCGGTATTTTAGGCTTGCCGAAAAGCCCGACTTTCCTGCGCCTTCCCAGCCGCGGGACTATCCCAAAATCGCGGTGACGTAGTTTTCCGTTTCGGCATAGGGCGGAATGCCGTCATGCTCTTCGACCGCGCCGGGACCGGCGTTATAGGCCGCAAGCGCCAGTTTCCAGGTGCCAAACTTGTCGTACATCATCCGCAGATAACGCGCACCGCCGTCCAGGTTGGCTGCCGGATCGTCGATGTCGACGCCCAACGCCATCGCCGTATCGGGCATCAGTTGCGCCAGACCTGTGGCCCCCTTGACCGACACCGCCCCGGCATTCCAGCCGCTTTCCTGCTGCACCAGACGCAGGAACAGGTCCTCTGGCACGCCGTGCTTGCGGGCAGCGGCGCGGGCAACCTCGATATACTCGCCGGTGTAAGTACCGGTAAAGGCTGCAACAACCTCATCCCCGGCCGCTTCACCCTTCTCATAGTTGGGCGTATATCGGACCGAGCCGCTGTATTGCTTCTTCAGTTTCTTGTCGATCAGGGCGGACTGGGCATCAAAGATCGCCATTCGCGACTTGGTCGACCCGGTCAGATTCAACCCTTCGGCCGTGGCTGCGCCGGGCACCAGTGCCACCAGCGCCACAAGCGCGATAGGTCTAATGTTCCGCGTGACCAATTTTCAGCCCACCCCTGCCGCCCCGTCCGGGACAATCCTGTCGACAATAGCGGCTTTCCTCCGATTTTCCAGCCGGGATTTTTCCGACCGGGCAGGACCTTGCCGATCAATGCCCTCTTATGGCGAGTTGCAGCGGCTGCGGCAGACGGTATAGGTTTGTTAACCAAGCGCGGCGAAGCTGCCGGCACGACAAACTCACAGGGGGATTCGCATGGCTGGGTCAGTCAACAAGGTCATCATCGTCGGAAACCTGGGCCGCGACCCCGAGGTGCGCAGTTTCGGCAATGGCGGAAAGGTGGTCAACCTGCGCATCGCCACGTCGGAAACCTGGCGCGACAAGCAATCCGGCGAGCGCAAGGAACGCACGGAATGGCATTCGGTCGCGATCTACAACGAGGCCCTTGGCAAGATTGCCGAGCAGTATCTTAAGAAGGGCTCGACGGTTTACATCGAGGGCCAGCTTGAGACCCGCAAATGGCAGGACCAGTCCGGGGCCGACCGCTATTCCACCGAAGTCGTGCTGCGCCAGTTCCGGGGCGAGCTGACCCTGCTGGGCGGCCGTGACGGTGGTTCGGGTGGCGGCTCAGGCGGGGGCGGCGGCTATGATGACCGGGGCGGTCAGGACGATTACGGCGGCCAATCGGGTGGCAGTTCGGGTGGCTATTCGGGCGGTAGCGCATCGGGCGGCGGCAGCCGTGGCGGTTCGGGCGGTAGTGCAGGCGGCGGCCGGTCCGACATGGACGACGAAATCCCGTTCTGATCAGCGCATCCGCGCCACTGGACCTTGACCGGGTCATTCCCTATATAATCGGTCAACATCCTTTGACGCCGAGTGGGACACATGCAGGACCAGACCGAGGGCAAACCGCTTATCAAGCCCTCCAGCACCGACCATCCCTTGTATCCGCAGGTCGTCGAGGCCTGCCGGACGGTGTTCGACCCGGAAATTCCGGTCAACGTCTTCGACCTTGGTCTGGTCTACACCATTGAAATCGGCCCGGAAAACGAGGTTGAGATCACCATGACCCTCACCGCCCCCGGCTGCCCGGTCGCAGGCGAAATGCCCGGCTGGGTCGCCAACGCGGTCGAACCCCTTGCCGGGGTCAAGCAGGTTGATGTCCAGATGACCTTTGATCCGCCCTGGGGAATGGAGATGATGTCGGATGAGGCCCGGTTGGAACTGGGGTTCATGTAGGACAAGCCGTAAGGGCTGCACCTTATTTCGCAAGCCTTTTAGATTGCAAAATAGGAATGCAAGCCTTATAGCTTGCGCATGGATACAGTCGCTGCCGTTCTTACGGGTGATCTGATCGGCTCAACCCAAGCAGGGTTGGCGCGAGTCGATGGCGCAATGGCCGCAATTCAGTCTGTGGCTTTGAATGAAGCCAAGCTTGCCGGGGCCGACATCCGCTTTGAAAGATTTCGGGGTGACGGCTGGCAAATCTACAGTATCGACCCGACAAACGTTTTTCGCCTGACGGTGCTGATACTGGCAAAACTGCAAAGCAACCCTGACTTTCCGAAAACCCGGATATCAGCGGCGACCGGGCCGGTAGCCCTCCTGCCTGAGACCGGCCTTGCAAGTGCAAGTGGAGAGGTCTTCTCGATCTCCGGGCAAGCACTGGACGGAATGACCACCCAAAGACTGATGTTCAACACCGGCGAGCACGCTTTGCCTTGGAAACTGGCGGTATTCTCCTATCTCGACTGGCAATCGGGCAGATGGTCACCCGAACAGGCCGAGGCCGTCGCAATAGCATTCAGCTTCAGCCCCCCAAAACCGCGAAGCGTTGCCGAGATTCTTGGCATCAGCCGACAAGCCGCGCAATCT
>CAIXBE010000301.1 GCA_903917595.1 uncultured Rhodobacterales bacterium | reverse complement strand
GCCCGGCCAGGTGATCCACCACGCGCCCTGGGTACCGCATGCGATGCGCTGTGGTTCCGACCCGATGGCGGCGCTCTATCTTTGGCGCGGCGGTGATCTGGCGGCGAAGTCGGTGATCCTCGGCTGAGCCGCGAATGATATTTGAAGCGGGATCGCCGCCTACGCCGACACATTGCGCTTTCGGCAAAAGGCCATTCCTTCTGATCACCGCATGTAATTCGATGCGACAGACCTGCGCCGTGCCGGACTACGCACCGCACGTATGGATCCGGCAGCAACCTTGTCGTGACTCCCCTCATCCTTGCCATCCCCCGCGACCTGCGCCTCCAAATCGGCCCAGCGCGCCTCGGACCAGCGGTCGGCCCCGACGATCCAGGCAGCGGCGCGGGCGTAAACCCGGCAATCCAGCGCCTCGTTGCGCTCGCGCAGCTTCTGCCATTCAAGCCGGGCAAAGCCGCGCTTGGTGCGCACGGTGACCAATTCCTCGGCCACCAGTTGTTTCAGCCATTCGCTGTCCACCCAGTCGGGCAGATGCACCGTGCCGGGCGGAAACTGCACCCCCTCGGCCAGTTCTTCCTTGGTTGGGCGTGGCAGGCCGAGATGGCGGTAGGTTTCCGCCTTGAAGGTGGAAACCGCCACGGTCCAGAGCCGCGCGCCCCGGCGCAGGCGTTTGCCTGCGTCGGTCACATCGACGTAAGTTGGCCCCGATACCGGGCTGGAGCGATTGAACCCTTCGACGCCCTTGACCGGAGCAACCTGCGCCACCCCTTGCCGCCGCGACCAGGCATAGACGGCCGGAGCCTCATAGCCGGTATCGACGGCGAGTTTTGCCAGCCGCAGATGCGCACCGTTCTGATGCGTCCATGTCCGGTCCAGCAGCTTGGTCAGTTCCGCCCACGCGCCCTGATGATCGGGCCCGCCGTCGATGACGATGTGATCGACCAGCCAGCTTGTCCCACCCCTGCCCCAGGCCCAGACATCAACCTCGATCCGGTCCTTCTGAACATCGGCCCCCGCAGTCAGGAACAGCCCGCCTGCCGGAACGATGCCCGGCTTCCACGCCTCACGCCGGTCGTAAAGCCGCGACCAGTCCGGTGCCTCCCCGGTTTCCACCCAAGTCTCGCCAAGGATGGTGTTCTTGAACGCCCGGATCGCCTCGTCCGAGCCCTGCGCTGCCTCCCATGCCCGCACGATCCGCTCCCAGCTGAGCCAGCCGATCGGCGAGTAAAGCGCCGAGAGGTGATAGCCGACCGTGCCGGGATCGGTGGCGGCAGCGGTTGCGCGCCACTCGCCTGCCTCCAGCATCGCCGTCTTGTGGTGTTCCGCGATGGGGCGTTCGCAGCCCTCGCAGTGATATTCGGCAGCGTCAGGCCGCGCCTTTTCCCAGCGCAGCCGCTCGAACTTCAGCCACTGGAACTGGTGGCAATGCGGGCACGGCACGAAGAACCGACGCTGATCGCTGGCTTCGTATTCCCGCTCGATCCGGCTCAGCCCCCGGATCGTCGGGGTCGAGACCAGAAAGACCTTGCGGCGGTGGGCGAAGGTCAGAGACCGCGCCTCGGCAAGGCTGACCGGATCGCCCTCCTCATCCGCAGAGGCCGGATAGGCGTCGACTTCGTCCAGAAAGATGTAGCGCGCCGGGGTCGAGCGCAGACCGACAGCCGAGTTCGCCCCGGTCATGATCAGGATGCCGCCCGCGAATTCCTTGGACAGCATCGTGTTGCCCGCGTCGCGCGACCGCGCCGGTTTGACCCGTTCACGCAGGGCGGCGCTTTCCTCGATCAGCGGATCGATCCGTTGGCGCGAGTTGCGCTTGGCCAGTTCCACGGTCGGCTGCACCGCCAGCATCGGGCCCGGCGCCTGGTGGATGGCAAAGCCGATCCAGTTGTTCCCGGCTTCGGTCGCGCCGACCTGTGCCGCCTTCATGAACACGACGCGCTGGACGGCTGAGCTAGGCGACAGCGCATCCATGATTCCGCGCATGTAGGGCGTGCGCGACGTGCGGTAGCGCCCCGGTTCGGCGCTGGCCCGCGATCCCAGCATCCGGTGTGCATCGGCCCACTGCGACACCGTCAGATCGGCGTCGGGCTTGAGGCCCCGGCCCCATTCCCGCAACAGTTGATCTGCACCGTCGAAGGTCGAAGGTCCGTCATCGCCCTCAGCGAAGGTCGATGCGGACCTCGGCGAGGCTGTCGAGTTGGGCACGGACATGGGCTTCCAGAACCTTCTGCATCATGGCGGGCTCCAGACCTCCATGATCCGCGATCATCACCCCCAGTTCCGACGCCATCAGCGCCGCCGCCCGCGCGGGCCAGGTCACCCAGGCATCGCGTTCTTCGCGTGCCAGCCGGAACACCAACCCGACCGCGCGGTCCCGGTCGATCAGCTCGCCTTTCAGTTTGGCCAGCTTCAGTTTGCGCTCCTGCGCCTTCAGCACTTCGTTGGCGGTCTTGGCCTGCAGGAAGGTGGTGCCACCACCGGTGATGGGCGGCACCAGGCCATTCTCACGCAAGGTATCTCCAACCGCCGACAGCGCGGTGTCGGGCACTGGTTTCAGCTTGATCGCCGGTGGTGGTGTAGTCGCCGGGATACCCCGCTGCTTGGCGGGATCCGTCATCGCGGCCCGCTGCGCATCAGAGGCGACGGCATCAATCGACCCATCGGCGTGCTGAACCAGCCGCCCGGCCTCCTTGGCTTTCTGGATCGCGCCCCTCGAAAGACCGACATGGGCGGCATACTGACGCTCGCTCATGCCGTCCATTGCGCACCCCGATTATCATTCAAAACCATAGACTTATTCAGTTGATAAGCATCCGGACGAGAGCGAACGTGATCTTGCACCAACGCACCCGACCCGGAGCTAACGCCATGATCCCCAAGACCAAACCCGCCGCAGACGCGCTCCTGCTG
>CAIXBE010000300.1 GCA_903917595.1 uncultured Rhodobacterales bacterium | reverse complement strand
GACCACCGTTGTGGCAACGGCGATGGTTAACGGCAGCGGCGTCTTGATCAGGAACAGCCCCGTGGTCACCACGGCCAGCGCTGCAAGCTTTGCCCCCGCCCGAAAGCGATGCGCCCATGTGTCAACCGGCGAGGTCAGCGTCAGCATCGCGCGCTCCGATCCGGGCCATTTCGGCGGTAAAAGCGGGCAGGACGGTTGAGGGCGGACCGTCGGCGGCAACCTTGCCAGCCTCCAGCCAGACCACCCGGTCGGCGTCCTGCAGGGTCGCCGGGTCGTGGGTGATGGTGATAAGCCGCTGCGGCAGGGCTGCAAAGCGGCGGGCAAGGCGGACCTGCGTCGGCAGGTCCAGACCGGCCAGGGGCTCGTCCAGCAGGATGGTGCGCGGCTGCATCAACAGAACTGACAGCAGGCATAAATAATGCCGCTGGCCTTGGCTAAGACTGGTGACCGGGGCCTTCGCCCAAGGACCGCGGCCTTCGCGGTCAAGGGCGGCATGGGCGCGGGCTGTCGCTTCGGCACGGGGCAGGCCTTGCTGGATCAGTCCGAAGGCCAGTTCTTCCTCGACCGTGGGGAACAGGATCTGGTGGTCGGGGTTCTGAAACAGGATGCCTAGGGCGGACAGGGCGGCCTTGCGGTCGGTGAAAGGATCGAACCCTTCCACCCGCACCAAGCCCCCATCTGGCGCGATCAGCCCGGAAATCAGCCGCAACAGCGTGGTCTTGCCCGATCCGTTGCGGCCAAGAATGCCGATCCGCTGTTCGGTCAAAGTCAGGTCAAGCTGGTCCAGCACCAGTTTTCCGCCCAGACGGACGCTGGCGGAACCAAGGCGGATGCCGTGGACAGGGTCGGACATGAAAGGCCCTTGCTAGACTGGCCCTGCTTCTAGCCGCTGTGGCCCCGACAGGAAAGGGTCAGGCGCGCATGGCACCTGACCCGCAGATATCACTGGCAGGCAGCGATGTATTCGTTGCCATACTGATCGGCATAGCGGCACTGACCGGGGGTCGAGGTCGGGCCAAGAAGGGTCGCAAGCGTCGCGCCGGCAATAGCGCCGACAACGATACCTTTTGTACGGTCACTGTCCGAAGAAATGGCTGCACCGACAGCAGCGCCGCCCAGAGTGCCGACGGCAAGGCTTTGCTCAGCTGGGGTGCAGGCGGCCAGCATCAACGGGATCAGGGGCAGGAACAGAAAGGAACGGGTCATGGCAGGTCTCCAAGGCGGCTATTCCGCGTGGCCATCATAGCGCATTGCGACCGGAAATGCACAGTCAGGGAATCCTGCCATTGCGAAACGGCGCTAGAAGCGTGCTTTCCCGCCACCATGCTTGCGGGCAAAGGTCCGGGCGCGCTCATAGGCGGGGCGCATGTCAGGGTTCAGCAGCGGGCGCTGGGCGGCGACCTGATACAGGTGACCGGGGCTGCCGTTCGCCTCGTTCAGGATGGCGCCTTGATCGGTCAGGAACACATCCCAGCCAATGACGCCATGGCCCGGAAAGCTTTCATGCGCGGTGCGGCACAGTTGAACCGCCTGTTCCCAATGGGGCAGGGTGACGCCCAGAAACGGCACCTCTGGGTCGTTGCCATGGGTCAGGTCGCCCGCATGCGGGTCGCGCAGGCTGCGCAGTTTGACCACCTTACCACTGGCAAGGTCGATCAGCCCCCAGATCCGTTCGTCATCGGCATCACCGTCGTGCATCGCGGTCTTTGCGGGCAGGCGGATCACCGCATACCACGGCTCGACCCCGGCGTTGGTCCACAGGGTGACGATCCGCAGCGAGGCCATCGCCGCACCAACATGGGCCTGCAGTTCGGGGGCCGAGCGGTAAAAGGGCTGGAACAGATAGCCCTCGGGCCAGCCGGTGACAATCTCGGCGGCCAGGCCGGGAATGGGGGCGGTCTTGCCGGTCAGAAAACGCACCTCACCCGGCCCTGCGTGCCCTGAGATCATCGCCGCCCCTCGGGCAAAGCTGTCGGAGCGGGGTTTGCCGAACACCGGCAAGTTGCCGGGGTCGACCAGAAAGCCCTGCAGGTCGGCAAGGCTGCGCAGCGGGCGCAGGTGGTCCAGCGCCGGGATGGCAACCCCTTCGGGCGCATAGGCCGCGCGGGTCTGGCAGAACGGCAGACCCCGGGCGACCATCCGCGCCTCGGTTGCCAGCTTGTCGTTCACCGTCGCTGTGTCGATCCCCCGCTCCGGCATCAAAAGCGAGGAGTTGAAGGCCCGATTCCGCCGGTTCGCCAGAAAGTCGCGCTGAAAGTCGCGCCCCCGGTCGGCCCGCCATAGCGCGTAGGTGAAATACTCTTCGGGCCGGATCTTGTAGCGCCCGAACGTCAGCCGGACCAGGCTGGCGGCCTGCCGCCAGGGCGTGGGGCCACCTTTGGCCGCCAGCCCCAGCATGGCTGCCATCACGTCATAATGCCCCGCCTCGGCAGTGTCGGACAGGTAACCCAACGGGTCAGCCCTGACGGGCGGCGGCGATGGCCTCTTCCAGGATGTCCATCGCCTCGGCAAAATGGGCGTCGGGGATGGTGATCGGGGCCAGGAACCGCACCACGTTGCCATAGACGCCACAGGTCAGAAGCAGGAGGCCACGCTTCAGCGCCTCAAGCCGGACCCGGCCGGTAAAGCCCGCGTCAGGTTCCTTGGTGCCCGGATTGGCGAATTCGACCGCGACCATGAAGCCCGGGCCCCGGATGTCGACGATTTCCGGCGTGGTGGCGCGGATGCCTTCCAGGCGCTGCTTCAGCCGGCTGCCCAGTTCATTGGCGCGGGCGCAAAGGTCCTCTTCTTCGATCACATCCAGAACCGCATTGGCCGCCGCAATGCCCAAGGGGTTGCCGGCATAGGTGCCGCCCAGACCGCCGGGATGGGCCGCGTCCATCAGATCGGCCCGGCCGGTGACCGCAGCCAGTGGCAGACCACCGGCAAGGCCCTTGGCCATCGTGGTCAGGTCAGCCGCGACCCCGTGCATCTGCATGGCGAAAAGATTGCCGGTGCGGGCAAAACCGGTCTGCACCTCATCGGCGATCATCACGATGCCGTGCTGGTCGCAAAGGGCGCGGATTGCTTTCACCAGTTCGGTCGACGCCGGGTAGAACCCGCCCTCACCCTGCACCGGCTCGAAGATGATTGCTGCGACGCGGGCCGGATCAAGGTCAGCCTTGAACAGCTTTTCGATCCCCGCCATCGCGTCCTTGGCCGAAACCCCATGCACCTCCATCGGGAAGGGCACGTGGAAGACGCCGGGCATCATCGAGCCGAAGCCCTTCTTGTAAGGCTCGACCTTGCCGGTCAGCGCCATGCCCATGAAGGTCCGGCCATGAAAGCTGCCGCCGAAGGCGATGACGGCATCACGGCCGGTGGCGATGCGGGCGATCTTGATCGCGTTCTCGCAGGCCTCGGCCCCGGTGGTCACGAAGATCGTCTTCTTCTTGAAATCGCCCGGAACCTTGTCGTTAAGCCGCTCGGCCAGCCGGATGTAGTTTTCATAGGGCATGACCTGATGGCAGGTGTGGGTAAAGCGCGTCATCTGATGCGCCACGGCGGCCATGACCTTGGGGTGGCAATGCCCGGTGTTGACCACGGCAATCCCGGCGGCAAAGTCGATATAGCGGTTGCCCTCGATATCCCAGATTTCCGAGTTCAGCGCCCGGTCTGCGTAGATCTGGGTCATCATGCCCACCCCGCGCGAGATGGCATCGTCACGGCGTTTGGCGACTTCGGCGTTCAGCATGGTTTGCTCCCCGGTGGTGTGTTGGTCAGCCCCGGGGCCTCGGGGCTGTGCTGGTGTCTATTTGATCAAAAAATCGAGCCGGGTTCAATCCTTGATAATGCGGCTTTCGCGGCGCGGTTGGTGCCTCCGGCGGGAGTATTTTTGAAAAGAGCAAATCCGCATTCAGGAGTTGTTAACCAGACTGGTTGCAGGCTGCGGGAGGTTGGTGGGAGTTTGGATGCAAATGAAGCCTGCGCATTTTGGCGACGCTTTTGACCGGCTGCGGCTGTTGCGGTCGCGGCGGGTGGGGGCGGTGACGTTTCATCGGCTGCTTGAGGAACATGGCAGTGCCGGGGCGGCGCTTGCGGCATTGCCCGCGATTGCAAGGGCCGCCGGGGTCGAAGGGTATGAGATTTGCCCCGTCGGCGTGGTCCAGGCGGAACTTGCGCAAGGTGAAAAGCTGGGCGCGCGGCTTTTGTGTCATGGCGAGGCTGATTATCCGCAGGCGCTGCAGGACTTGCCCGACGCACCGCCGATCCTGTGGGCGCTGGGCGATGCGGGGCTGCTGAACCGGCCTTCGGTGGCGATGGTGGGGGCGCGGAATGCCTCATCCCTTGGCGTGCGGATGGCGCGCAGGCTGGCGCTGGGCCTGTCAAGTGCCGGATTTTGCGTGGTTTCCGGGCTGGCGCGTGGCATCGACGCCGCCGCCCATGTCGCGGCGCTGGACGGCGACGGGGGCACGGTGGCCGTGATGGCGGGCGGGGTGGACGTGATCTATCCGCCCGAAAACGCCGCGCTTGCCGCCGACATCGCCGCGAAAGGCTGCCGTGTCAGCGAACACCCGCCCGGGCTGGAACCGCAGGCGCGGCATTTTCCCTTGCGCAACCGGATCATCGCCGGTCTGGCCCGCGCGGTTGTCGTGGTCGAGGCTGCGGCGAAATCCGGCAGCCTGATCACTGCAAAGGCGGCGTTGGACTATGGGCGTGAGGTGTTGTCAGTCCCCGGCCACCCGTTTGACGCCCGCGCGTCCGGTTGCAACATGCTGATTCGCGACGGCGCCCTTCTGGTGCGCGGCCCGGGCGACGTGCTGGAGGCACTTGGCGCGCCTGCGTCCCTGCAGGTCGAGCCAGAGGCTGTGTTCGCGCCCCTGCCTGGCCCCGAGGCGCGGACCCGGCCCCTGAAGGATGTGGCCTTGCTGCACGACATGATCCTGTCGCGCCTTGGCCCCAGCCCCATGGCCGAGGATCAGCTTTTGCGCGATCTGAAGGTGGCGCCCTCTGATCTGGCCCCGGAACTTCTGACGCTGGAGCTGGATGGTCGCATCGCAAGGCAGCCCGGCGGGCTTCTGGCGCGGGTAAGCTGACCCCCAGTTGACAAGGCGGATGCTTGGCCCCCATGGTGCCGCGCCATCCGCAGGGCCTTGGAGCATCGGGAAAACATGCCAGTCGTCGTCGTCGAATCCCCCGCCAAGGCCAAGACAATCAACAAGTATCTTGGCCCTGACTTCGTGGTCCTTGCGTCCTACGGCCATGTTCGGGACCTGCCGGCCAAGAACGGCTCGGTCGATCCCGAGAACGGTTTCGACATGCTGTGGGAAGTTGCTCCCGAAAGCCGAAAGCATATCAAGGCGATTACCGACGCGCTGAAGACCGACGATACACTGATCCTTGCGACCGACCCCGACCGTGAGGGTGAGGCGATTTCCTGGCACCTGCAGCAGGCGCTGGCCCCCAGTCTGAAGAAGGGCAAAAGGGTCGCCCGCGTCACTTTCAACGCCATCACCAAGGATGCGGTGACCAAGGCGATGAAGGAACCGCGTGAAATCGACCAGCCGCTAGTAGATGCTTACCTTGCCCGTCGCGCGCTGGATTATCTGGTCGGTTTCACCCTGTCTCCGGTCCTGTGGCGCAAGCTGCCCGGGGCGAAATCCGCCGGTCGCGTCCAGTCGGTCTGCCTGCGTCTGATCGTCGAGCGCGAGATGGAGATCGAGGCGTTCAAGGCGCAGGAATACTGGACCGTGAAAGCCATCTTCCGCACCCCACGGGGGCAGGATTTTGAGGCTGGTCTGGTCAGCCTTGGCGGAAAGAAACTGCAGAAATTCGACATTCCAACCAACGTTGCGGCGGATCTGGCGGTGCAGGCTTGCACTTCTCGAACATTTTCCGTTTCCAGCGTGGAATCGAAGCCCGCGACGCGAAACCCTTGGCCGCCCTTCATGACCTCGACCTTGCAGCAGGAAGCAAGTCGTAAATATGGCATGGGTGCCAAGCAGTGCATGAACGCGGCACAGCGGCTGTATGAGGCGGGTCACATCACCTATATGCGGACCGATGGCATCGACATGGCCCCCGAAGCGGTGACCGCGACACGGGCCGAAATCGAAAGCCGGTTCGGCAAGGCTTATGTCCCCGACAGCCCGCGCATCTACAAGAACAAGGCCAAGAACGCGCAGGAAGCGCATGAGTGCATCCGCCCGACCGACATGGGTCTTGGGCCGGACAGGATCCGGGTCGAAGACGACCAGCGCAAGCTGTACGAGTTGATCTGGAAGCGCACCATTTCCAGCCAGATGGCCGCCGCCCGGATGGAGCGGACGACGGTCGAACTCGCCTCGCCCGACGGCCAGGTGGGGTTCCGGGCCAACGGGCAGGTGATGCTGTTTGACGGCTATCTCAAGGTCTATGACCAGGGGCATGACGACAAGGATGGCGACGAAGACGACGAAGGCCGCCTGCCGCAACTAATGCAGGGCGAGCCTGCCGAAAAAAGCAAGATCACCCCCGATCAGCATTTCACCCAGGCCGCGCCGCGCTATACTGAGGCCACTTTGGTCAAGCGGATGGAGGAGTTGGGGATCGGCCGCCCTTCGACCTATGCGTCCATCCTGACCACGATTGTTGACCGCGAATATGTGCGCAAGGACAAGAACCGGCTGTTCCCCGAGGACAAGGGGCGGCTGGTGACGGCCTTCCTGTCGAACTATTTCCGCCGCTATGTAGAGTATGATTTCACCGCCGATCTTGAGGCGGAGCTGGACGATGTGTCAGCGGGCGACCGCGACTACAAGGATGTTCTGAGCCGCTTCTGGCGTGATTTTTCGGCCGCGATTGCGGAAACGGCTGACCTGAGGAT
Source organism: uncultured Rhodobacterales bacterium (assembly GCA_903917595.1). GTDB lineage: Bacteria > Pseudomonadota > Alphaproteobacteria > Rhodobacterales > Rhodobacteraceae > Tabrizicola > Tabrizicola rara. Next base: position 10,483 of record CAIXBE010000300.1, on the reverse strand, counting down.
TGGAGAAGTACTTACAAAGATTGACGAATTTCTTGGGCTGCATCTGTATCCACCCCGCGCCGATGGGGCTGACCCCCGGGTCTGCCCGACCTGCGGCAACGGGCGGCTGCATCTGAAGACGGCACGGTCAGGCAGCGCCTTTATCGGTTGCGGCAACTATCCCGAATGCCGCTACACCCGGCCTTTGGCGGGGGATTCCGAAAGCGTCGCCTCGGACGGGCGCATTCTGGGGCAGGACGAAAACGGGATCGAGATCTCCTTGCGCGCGGGCCGCTTTGGCCCCTATGTCCAGCGCGGCGAGGCGACAGAGGCGCAACCGAAACCCGACCGCGCCAGCCTGCCGAAAGGCAACTCGCCCGACAGTCTGACGCTGGAGCGGGCGCTGGCGCTGTTGTCCCTGCCCCGCCAGATTGGGCCGCACCCTGAAACTGGCGAGATGGTCGAAGCCGCGATCGGCCGCTTTGGGCCTTACGTCAAGCACGGCACCACCTATGCCAACATCGCGGATGTCGAAGAGGTTTTCACCATCGGCATGAACCGCGCGATGGAAGTGTTGGCGCAAAAAGCGGCGCGTGGCGGGCGCACGACTGCCCCCGCCGGGCCGCTGAAAGTGTTGGGCGCGCATCCCGACGGCGGCGAAGTGCAGGTGATGCCGGGGCGCTATGGGCCTTATGTCAAATGGGAAAAGGTCAACGCGACCCTGCCGAAAGACCTGGCCCCCGAGGCGGTGACGCTGGAAGAGGCACTGGTGCTGATCGCCGAAAAGGCAGGCAAGGGCGGCGGCAAGAAGAAAGCCGCGCAGAAAAAGGCGGCTGGCGCGGCGGCGAAAAAGCCAGCGGCAAAGAAGGCGGCGGCAAAAAAGCCGGCGGCAAAGAAGACCGCAGCCGTCAAGTCCGGGTTGGCGGCAGCAAAGCCAGTTGCGCGCAAGAAGCCGGTCAGCAAGACTGCTGACGACCCAGCAATCGAGGATTGACATGCGCTTTGCCCTTTTCGCCTCCCTGATCCTTACCGCTTCGGCGGCGCAGGCCTTTGAACCCGGCACCCTTGGTGAGCCGACCGAGGAAGAGGGCTATGTCAATCGCTGCGTCTTTCTTGAAGAGGGGAACGCTTGCGAGATCCATGCGCGCGGCGCGATCTTTCTGGCGATAGTTGGCGGTCCCTCGGACCCCGACGCGATGATAGCGCTGGCAAAATTGCCGCAAGGCGCGCCGGTCAAGTTCACTGGCGACATGATCTCGATGGGTGATGTGACGGTGGATTTCGCGCTGAACACGCTTGCCCCGAACCCAGAAGACCCGCTTGCGGCGCTGGTGCAGGGGTTTCAGGGCACCTGGACGCAAGGCGGCAGAGAGATCACGATTGGCGGTCTGGAATGGGCCAATGCGGAAGTCGCCAACTATTTGATCAGCATCGGCACCGGTTGTTCGGACGGGGTCGACCTGGGTGCCACGCACCTGAGCCTGTATGAGATGGGGGGCGATCCCTTCACCTCGATCTGTCTGGAGGTCGTCGATCAAACCGACGCGCGCATCGGATTGCGCGACGTGGCCACCGGCGAGGATATGAGCCTGACGCGGTAGATCGCTTGCCGTCAATCAAGGTCACCTGACTGACGGCCATCCGCGGCCCAGGCCTTAACCGCGCGGGTTGATCAGTTTCGCCATCAGCCCGGCGGTGCGGATCACGCCAAGTTTGCGGTCGTTTTCCATCACCACCATTTCGGTCACGCCTTGCGACATCAGCCCCATGATGTCCTTGACCGGCGTTTCCGCTGACAATTCCCGCGCCGAAGGTCCGATTTCGCCCGGTTCCATCACATCGCGGGCGGTCAGGACCCCAAGCGGGTTCATATGGGCGACGAAATCCGCGACATATTCGGACACCGGGTTGGCGATGATCTCGCGCGCGGTGCCGCACTGGACGATGCGGCCGCCATCCATCAGGGCGATGCGGTTGCCGATCTTGAACGCCTCGTCGAGGTCATGGCTGACAAAGATGATGGTACGCTTCAGCTTGGCTTGCAGGTCAAGAAGTTCGTCCTGCAATTTGGCGCGGATCAGGGGGTCCAGCGCCGAAAAAGGCTCGTCCATCAGTAGGATCGGCGCATCTGTCACAAAGGCGCGGGCCAGTCCGACGCGTTGCTGCATACCGCCGGAAAGCTCTCCCACTTTTCGTTCGGCCCATTGCGTCAGGTGCACCAACTCTAGTTGTGCGTCAACGCGGGGCGCGCGGTCGGCGGGGGAAATGCCGGCAAGCTCTAGCCCAAGCCCTATGTTTTCGCGGACAGTGCGCCAGGGAAGCAGGCCGAATTGCTGGAAGACCATGGCGACGCGGGTCGCCCGCAAACGGCGCAAAGCTGCGGGGTCGGCCTTGGTGACTGACACCATCCGTTCGCCGTCGTTGATCCGGACCTCGCCGCGCACCACTGGGTTCAACGCGTTGACCCCGCGCAGAAGGGTGGACTTTCCTGACCCGGAAAGTCCCATGAGAACAAGGATTTCTCCCTCGGCGACGGTCAGGCTGCAATCATGGACACCCAGGATCTGACCCGTGGCCTGCTGCACTTCAGCGCGGCTTTGGCCCTGATCCATCAAGGGCATGGCGCGGTCCGGGTAGTCGCCAAAGACGATAGAAACGCGGTCGAATTCTACGGCGGGTAGGGTCATGTGCGGGTCACCCGAAGCATGCGGTCAAGAAGGATTGCCAGGGCGACGATTACAGACCCGGCCTCAAACCCCTGATCGGGGCGGACGCGGTTCAGCGCCTCGACGACAGGGACGCCAAGACCTGCAGCCCCGACCCAGGCCGATATCACGACCATCGACAGGGACAGCATGATCGTCTGGTTCAGGCCCGCCATGATCTGCGGAAAGGCATAGGGCAGTTCGACCTTGTAAAGCACCTGCCGCGGCGTCGCACCAAATGCGGTTGCGGCCTCCAACAACGCGGTGGGAGTGTTCGCGACGCCAAGGTGGGTCAGGCGGATCGAGGTGGGGACGACGAAGATGATCGAGGCGAAAAGGGCAGGGACCACGCCAATGCCGAACAGGATGACGAAGGGAATAAGGTAAACCGGTGCAGGCAGGGTCTGCATCAGGTCAAGAACCGGCTGCATCGCCTGATAAAGGCGCGGGCGGTGGGCGGCGGCGACGCCGATCGGCACACCAAGCGCCATGCAGATGATGCAGACGAACGCGACCAGGCCAAGGGTTTCGGTGGTCTTTTCCCAGTAGCCCTGATTGATGATGAAAAGAAATCCGATAAGCACCACGATGACGGGTTGCCAGCGGCGTTGGATTGCCCAAGTCAGCGCCATGAAAAGGGCAACCACGACCAGCGCCGGCGGCCATTGCAGAAGGGTGATCAAGGCCTCGATGGCATCTTCGGTCGCGTCGCCGAAGGCCTTGAAACTGCCTTTGAAGTTCAGCTTAAGCCAGTCGAAGACGATCTTTGCCGTCTTCCCGACTGGTAGCTCCCATGCTGTCAGGAAATCCATCCGCCCCCCAAGAAAAACAAGGCCCCGAAGCGGGTTCGGGGCCTTTATGGATTACTGAAGTGCCGCCATCACAGCGGCCATGGCGTCGCCGCCATCCTTGGTGGTGACACCGTCCAGCCAGCCAGCCCAGGCGTCCGGGTTGGCCGCAAGCCAGACTTTCGCGGCATCGGCCGGGTCGGTGCCGTCGTTCAGGATCGCGCCCATGATCTCGTTTTCCATGGCCAACGTAAAGGACAGGTTCGACAGCAGTTTGCCCTGGTTCGGGCATTCGGCGACATAGCCCGCGCGGGTATTGGTCGCGACAACCGCGCCACCAAGGTTCGGGCCGAAGTAATCATCACCGCCGGTCAGGTAGGTCATCTTGAAGTTGGCGTTCATCGGGTGAGGTTCCCAGCCAAGGAAGACGATCGGCTTGCCCTCGCCGTCCTTGTTGGCCACTTCGGCCAGCATGCCCTGTTCGGAGGATTCGACGACGGTGAACCCGTCCAGCCCGAAAGGACCGCTTGCGATCATGTCACTGATCAGGCGGTTGCCGTCATTTCCAGGTTCGATCCCGTAGATCTGGCCTTCCAGCGCGTCCTTGTGGGTCGCGATGTCCTTGAAATCCTTGATGCCAAGCGCGGCACCGGCCTCGTTGGTGGCAAGCGTGTATTTCGCGCCTTCCAGGTTGGTGCGGACGGTGTCGACTGTGCCTGCGTCACGATAGGGGGCAATGTCAGCCTCCATCGTCGGCATCCAGTTGCCAAGGAACACGTCAATGTCACCTTCGGCCAGACCGGTGTAGGTGACTGGAACGGCAAGAACCTTGATCTCGGTTTCATATCCGATGGCATTCAGAACCAGCGTCGTGGCGGCGGTGGTGGCGGTGATGTCGGTCCAGCCAACATCCGAGAAGATGATCTTGTCGCAGCCTTCGGCGAAGGCGCTGCCAGCAAGGGCAAAGGTGACGACAGTCGTCAGGAGAGTGGAACGGATGGTCATGGAGGGTCCCTGTTTTTTGTTGATTGACGAGTCAATAAACTTCGCGCTTAAACGGTTGGCAAGTATTTTCTGGGGCCGCGCCGATGCCGAAGCTTGGGATGGAGCCTATCCGCAAGGATGCGTTGGTGAAAGCCACGATTGTCGAGATCGGCCGGGTTGGGTCGCTGGACGTGACGGTCAGCCAGATTGCCAAGCGCGCGGGCATGTCTTCGGCCTTGGCGCACCATTATTTCGGGTCGAAAGAAGATATGTTCCTGGCCGCGATGCGCCATGTGATGACGATTTACGGTGCCGAAGTCCGGGGTGCGCTAGAGGCGGCTGAGGGGCCGGAAGGACGAATCAGGGCGATCCTGCGGGCGAATTTCAGTCCCGGCAACTTCCGGCGCGAGGCGGTGGGCGCGTGGCTGAACTTCTGGGTGCTGGCGCAGACCGTGCCCGAAGCAAAGCGGCTTCTGGCAATCTATCAGGGCCGGTTGCGCACCAACCTGATCGTGGCGCTGCGGCCTTTGGCGGGCGCGCGGGCGGTGGATATCGCCGAATCTCTGGGGGCGCTGATTGACGGGCTTTACCTGCGCGAGGTGCTTAAATCCGGCGCGCCGGATGGCAAGGCTGCCGTGGCAATCGCGCTGCGGCATCTGAAAGCGGAACTGGCGCGGGGGGCCTGACATGCACGCAGATTATGTGATCGTAGGAGCGGGGTCCGCCGGTTGCGCCATGGCCTACCGGCTGGCCGAGGCGGGCAAGCGCGTCACCGTGATCGAACACGGCGGCAGCGACGCGGGGCCGTTCATCCAGATGCCGGGTGCCCTGTCCTATCCGATGAACATGGGTGTCTACGACTGGGGTCTGAAGACCGAACCTGAACCACATCTGGGGGGGCGCGTGCTGGCCACCCCGCGCGGCAAGGTGATCGGCGGGTCCTCCAGCATCAACGGCATGGTCTATGTCCGGGGCCATGCCCGCGACTATGACACCTGGGCCGAGATGGGCGCGGACGGCTGGGCCTATGCCGACGTGCTGCCGTATTTCAAGCGGATGGAGGCGTCGCATGGCGGCTCGGGCCCGGAATTCCGTGGCACCGATGGCCCGCTGCACATCACCCGTGGGTCGCGCGAAAACCCGTTGTTCGATGCCTTCATTCAGGCGGGCGAGCAGGCCGGGTATCCGGTGACCACCGATTATAACGGCCAACAGCAGGAAGGCTTTGGCCCGATGGAGGCGACGATCTGGAAAAGCCGGCGTTGGTCGGCGGCCAATGCCTATCTGAAACCGGCGCTGGCGGGTGGCAATGTGCAGGTGGTGCGCGGTCTGGCCCGCAAGGTTGTCATGGAGGGCACCCGCGCCGTGGGGGTCGAGGTCGAGGTGCGCGGCGAGGTCCAGGTGATCCGCGCCGGGCGTGAAGTGATCCTTGCGGCTTCGTCGCTGAATTCGCCCAAGCTGTTGATGCTGTCAGGGATCGGGCCTGCCGAGCATCTTCGCGAGCATGGCATCGAGGTGGTCGCGGATCGCCAAGGGGTTGGCGCGAACTTGCAGGATCACCTTGAAATCTATATGCAATTTGCCGCCAGCCAGCCGATCACCCTGTTCAAATACTGGAATATCTGGGGAAAGGCTTGGGTCGGCGCGCAGTGGCTTTTGACCGGGAAAGGTCCGGGGGCTTCGAACCAGTTCGAGGCTTGCGCCTTCATCCGGTCGAGAGCCGGGGTCGAATATCCCGACCTGCAGTACCACTTCCTGCCGATCGCCGTGCGCTACGACGGCAAGGCGGTCGCTGCGGGCCACGGCTTTCAGGCCCATGTCGGCCCGATGCGGTCGAAATCGCGCGGGTCGGTCACCCTGCGGTCGGCAGACCCCAATGATGCACCAGTCATCCGCTTCAACTATATGTCGCACCCCGATGACTGGGCCGATTTCCGGTCTGCGATCCGCCTGACGCGGGAAATTTTCGGGCAGGAGGCCTTCAAACCCTTCCTGAAATCCGAACTGCAGCCCGGGCCGGGCCATGACACCGACGCCGAGTTGGACGCATTTCTGCGTGAACATGTCGAAAGCGCCTATCATCCTTGCGGCACCGCGCGGATGGGGCGGGCGTCCGATCCGATGGCGGTGGTCGATCCCGAATGCCGGGTGATCGGGGTGCAGGGCCTGCGGTTGGCCGATTCGTCGGTCTTTCCGCAGATTACCAACGGCAACCTGAACGGCCCGTCGATCATGACCGGCGAAAAGGCCGCCGACCACATCCTTGGCCGCACGCCATTGCCCGCGTCGAACCTGGAGCCGTGGATCAACCCAAACTGGCGCACCGCGCAGCGCTGATTGATCCCGGCGCTGGTTGATCAAGGTCAAGGCCCGCGCGGACGGGTCTTCTAGACTGGTGGGGACAGTCACAAGGAGAGGCCGATGTCCAACACCCCGCACACCCTGCACGACGAATTTCCCAAAGATGCGCAGAAAATCAGCGCCTTGAAAGGGACGAACGCGCATTTCGCCCGGCTTCTGGTCGACTATGATCAGGTTAACGACAAGGTGCACCGGTCGGAAACCCGGATCGACCTCTTGACCGAGGCCGAGGAAGAGGTGCTGCGCAAGACCCGGTCGCGTCTGAAAGACCAGATCGCCACAGCCTTGCGCGGCTGATCAGCCGATCTGATAGGGCAGCACGTCGCGGGCGTTCGGATTGACCGTCAACCTGCCCGCCAGCGGCGGCACCGACCGCTGATGGCAGGCGGTCCGCTCGCAAATCTTGCAGGAAATGCCGATGGGCTCGAACCTTCCTTTCAGGTCTAGCCCGTCGGAATAGACCAGTTGACCCGCGTGCTGAACCTCGCAGCCCAGACCGATTGCAAAGCGGCGGACGGGGGCAAGATAGGCCCCCGCCGGTTTTGACACATCCCGCGCCAGACACAGATAGCGCACTCCGTCCGGCGTTTCGGCCAGTTGTCGCAGAAATTGACCGGGAGCCTCGAACGCGCGGTGGACATTCCAAAGCGGACAAGCCCCGCCATAGCGCGCGAACTGCAGTCGGGTGGCGGAATGCCGTTTGGTGATGGTCCCAGCCTGATCGACCCGCACAAAGAAGAACGGAACCCCCTTGGCGCCCGAACGCTGCAGGGTGGACAACCGATGCGCCACCTGCTCGATGCTGGCGCCGAACAGATCGGCAAGGCGCTCAAGATCGTGGCGAACCTCTTGCGCTGCCGCAAGGAAAGCGCGGTAGGGTAGAAGGGCTGCTCCGGCAAAGTAGTTGGCCAGCCCGATCTTGGCGATGTCGCGGGCTTCGGGAGTAGCAAACCGCGCCAGATCAAGGGTCGCTTCCAAGAGGTCATTCTGGGTCAGAAGGGCGATCTGATGCAGAATCTGAAACCGTTGAGTCGGGGTCGAGGCCCGGGCAGATATGTCCAGACGGCGGGCGGTGGGATCAAACTGACGAAGGGGTGCATTGTTCGAATAGTGCAAACTTACCCCGGCACGGATCAACCTGTCTTCTGCAAGACTTTCGATTGTTTTCCCGTCACTTGCTGCCGTTGTGAAATGCTCTGCTGCACGGTCGATCGCATCCAGATAATTGTCGCAATAGTGAAAGAAATCCCGAACCTCCTCCCAGGCACTTGGCCGCAAGGATGCGTCTTCGCGGCCCAAAGCCTCGTCCAGTGAGGCCAGTCTTTCATGCGTCTGGCGATAGGCGCGGTGCAGGTCAAGGAACGCCCGGGCCAAGGCTGGGGCATTCGATGCCGCCAACCGCAGATCGGCGACCGGCGGCGGGACCGAGGTAAAGACCGGATCGGCCAGCGCCTCGCGCATGTCGGTGACCAGACGCTCACTTTCGCCGACGGTCAGTTCGGTGACGTCCAGACCAAACTCTTGCGCCAGACCCAGCACGACAGAGGCTGAAATCGGGCGATGGTTGTTCTCCATCTGGTTCAGATAGGGCAGGGACACCGCAAGCTTTTCGGCAAAGGCCTTCTGTGTCAGGGCTAGCCTGGCCCTGATCTCGCGCAGCTTGACGCCCGCGTAAAGTTTCTGGGTCGCCATGGTTCCCTCAGTTTTGCAAAGTGGATTTTGTCTTTGCAAACCTGCGGCGTCAAGCGCCGATCTGGCGAGCGCGGCTGATAACCAGCAAGGTGGCAACGACCGATGCCACTGAGGACCCAAGCATCAGAAGAATAAGCGGCATTTCGGTGGCTCCGGGGTGGAGAAGCACCCCCGCAATCGCCGCCAGCGCCGCCCCGCCACCGATCAGGATCGCCCCGCCAAGCCCTGAAGCGGTGCCCGCAAGATCGGGCCTGACCGACAGCATTCCGGCATTGGCGTTGGGCAAACAGATGCCGTTTCCAAGCCCCATGAAGATCGTAAGCCCGAAAAAGGTGAACGGCCCGGACAGCCCGACAAGGGTCAGCAGCGCCAGAACCGCCAGCCCGATCGAGGTAACCACGGTCCCGATCAGGATCATCCGGTTCATCCCCAACCGCACCGAAAAGCGACCGGCCAAGAAGTTCCCGCCTGCGTAACCCACTGCAGTTAAAGCAAAAAGCATGCCGACATGGGTCGAGGTCAGGCCATAGACCTTGTCACCAACATATGGCGCACCACCAAGATAGGCAAAGAAACAGCCCGAGGAAAACGCCGCCACCAGCGTATAGCCCCAGAACCGTCGCGAGGTCAGCAACCCCGGATAGCTGCGGATCTGATCCTTGAGGCTGGTGCGGCGCAGCGTCGCTGTCTCGCCCAGATCGGCCCAGACCAGAGCCAGAACCACCACTCCCAGCCCCAGAAGCAGCGCGAAATTGGCCTTCCAGCCGAATGCATCGTCCAGAACCCCACCGATCACCGGACCGATCATCGGCACCAGGCTCATCCCCATGGTGACATAGCCGATCATGCTGGCGGCTTCCTCGTCCGGTACCATGTCGCGCACCACTGCGCGGGACAGCGCCATGCCCGAGGCGATGACAGCCTGCCCCATCCGGAAGATCAGGAAAACCGTGGCGTTCGGGGCAAAAAGCGTGCCAAGCGTTGCCAGAAGGAACAGGATCAGCGACGCGATCAACACCTTGCGGCGGCCGAAGCGGTCGGAAATCGGGCCGATGATGATCTGCAAACCGGCTGACAGCGCCAGATACAGCGCAACCGATTGCTGCATGACCCCGTAAGGCACGCCGAAATAAGCAGCCATCCCGGGCAGGGAGGGCAGGAAGATGTTCATCGCCAACGCGGACAGCCCGGCCAGAAAGATCAGCGTTACAATCTTTGGCGGAGTCGTGCGGTCCAGAAAACCAACAGGAAAATGTCTCATGTGAAAGGGCTAAACCCGTGTTGCGCGAATGTCTACCGGATCAATGCAATCCTGACGGTTAGAAGCCCGTTTGATCAAGTCCATTTGTGAAAGATGAAAAAGGCCCCAAGCGCGATGAAGGCAATGCCGGCAAAGTGGTTCCACAGCAGCGGCTCTTTCAGGTAAAGCATCGAGAAGACGGCGAAAACCGAGAGAGTGATCACTTCCTGGATCGTCTTCAACTCGGCGGCGGAAAAGTGGCCGTGAGCGATACGGTTGGCCGGAACCATCAGGCAATACTCGAAAAACGCGATGCCCCACGAGATCAGGATCACAGTCACCAGAGCGGTGGACTTGTATTTCAGATGCCCATACCAGGCGAAGGTCATGAAGATGTTCGAGGCCAGGAGAAGGCCGATGGTGATAGCTGATACGGGCATTGCTTCCTCGAGTTGCGATCATGGCCCTGTTATCCGAAGGCCGTAGCGGCCGTCAGATATTCGCAGATTTGCAATTTAAACTGGCCGTTCTGTCAAGATTTTGCAAATTTGCCGTTTCCTGCTTCACCGATGGCCCGTGATCCCGTAGATTGACAGCGCCAAGGGGCAGGGGGGCAGCATGAAAGACATTCTGGAGCAGCTTGAGGCGCGCCGGACGGCGGCCCGTGCCGGTGGTGGCGAACGGCGGGTTCAGGCGCAGCATGCCAAGGGCAAGCTGACCGCGCGTGAGCGGGT